>JAIDKP010000059.1 GCA_029051445.1 Muribaculaceae bacterium
CTCGAGAACGTGACAGTTGATGAGAACGGCAAGATCGATTTCGCCGACAAGAGCGTTACCGAGAACACCCGTGTATCTTACCCGATCAACCACATCGAGAATATCGTTAAGCCTATCTCGGCCGGTCCCGCTGCCAAGAATGTGATCTTCCTTTCGGCTGACGCATTCGGTGTGCTTCCTCCCGTATCTATCCTGACTCCCGAGCAGACCAAGTACTACTTCCTCTCAGGCTTCACCGCTAAGCTCGCAGGTACAGAGCGCGGCATCACAGAGCCGACTCCGACATTCTCGGCTTGCTTCGGCCAGGCTTTCCTTGAGCTTCACCCCACCAAGTATGCCGAGGAGCTCGTTAAGAAGATGGAGAAGAGCGGTGCCAAGGCTTATCTCGTGAACACCGGCTGGAACGGTACCGGCAAGCGTATCTCGATCCGCGACACCCGCGGCATCATCGACGCTATCCTCGACGGTGCTATCCTCAAGGCTCCCACCAAGAAGCTCCCGATCTTCGACTTCGAGATCCCGACCGAGCTTCCCGGTGTAGACGCTAACATCCTTGATCCGCGCGACACCTACGCTGATCCCGCTACATGGACAGAGAAGGCTGAGGATCTCGCTTCGCGCTTCATCAAGAACTTTAAGAAGTATGAGACCAATGAGGCAGGCAAGGCTCTCGTAGCTGCCGGCCCCCAGCTCGACAAGTAATACTATACCATAGTATATATGACGCGCCTCCGGTATGTGCCGGGGGCGCGTGCTTTTGGTGTGGGCAGGCGGATTGTGGCGCGCGTTGCGCGAAGATGGATTGATGTTGTGGCAATAAAGTAAATAATGTATATTTGCAACTTGAAATAAAATTTAGTTTACAATCGCAGTTATGCAGGCGGGTACAAAATATATTTTTGTGACAGGCGGTGTAGTGTCGTCGCTTGGAAAAGGGATTATCTCTTCTTCGTTGGCCAATCTGCTAAAGGCGCGCGGTTATCGTGTGACCATACAGAAGTTTGACCCGTATATAAATATTGACCCGGGGACACTCAACCCCTATGAACACGGAGAGTGCTATGTCACAGCTGACGGGCATGAGGCAGATCTTGATCTGGGGCATTACGAGCGTTTCACTGACATACAGACATCACGAGCCAATAATGTGACTACCGGTCGCATCTATCAGAGTGTCATAGATAAAGAGCGCCGTGGCGATTATCTCGGCAAGACGGTTCAGATTATTCCGCATATAACAGATGAGATCAAGCGCAATGTGAAGCTTCTTGGCAACACAGGGAAGTTTGATTTCGTGATCACGGAGATAGGGGGTACGGTCGGCGATATCGAGTCGCTGCCGTTTATCGAGAGTGTCAGACAGCTGAAGTGGGATCTCGGGGATGACTGTATATGCGTGCATCTGACGTATATGCCGTTTATCAAGGCGGCTCAGGAACTTAAGACCAAGCCGACGCAGCATTCTGTGAAGATGCTTCAGGAGGCGGGTATCCAGCCTGATATCCTTGTCCTGCGCACGGAAAAGGAGATCCCGGCCGAGATGCGGCGTAAGATCGCTTTGTTCTGTAATGTGCAGCCGGATGCGGTGATACAATGTATCGACGCTCCTTCGATCTATGAGGTGCCTATGCTGATGCATGAGCAGCATATCGACGAGCTTGTGCTGAGAAAGGCTGGCATGAAGGTTGACGGTGAGCCTGACATGGAGCCCTGGAAGCGTTTTCTGTCGCGTATGAACAATGCTTCGGGAACGGTCACAATCGGTCTTGTCGGAAAGTATGTCGAGCTTCAGGACGCTTATAAGTCGATTGACGAGGCTTTGTTTCAGGCTGCGACTTACAATGGTGTAAAGCTTGATCTGCGGTTTGTGCACAGCGAGAAGGTCAATGGCGGCAATGTGGACGAGCTGCTGGCTGACATGGACGGTGTGATTGTGGCTCCCGGTTTTGGCCAGCGTGGTATCGAGGGTAAGTTTGTCGCACTGAAATGGTGCCGCGAGCATGACGTGCCCACGTTCGGTATCTGCCTCGGCATGCAGTGCATGGTTATAGAATTCGCACGGAATGTGCTTGGAATGGCAGAAGCCAACAGTACGGAGATGAACCCTACCACTCCCTACAATGTGATTGATCTTATGGAGGAGCAGAAAAGTATCTCCAACATGGGAGGGACGATGCGTCTTGGTGCATATACCTGCCGTCTGAAAGAAGACTCCCGTGCCGCCAAAGCCTATGGCAGCACGGAGGTGAACGAGCGTCATCGTCACAGATTTGAATTCAACGGTGATTACCGCGAGCGTTTTGAAACGGCCGGAATGCGTTGTGTGGGTGAGAATCCAGAGACGGGACTTGTAGAGGTTGTCGAGCTACCTGACAAACGGTGGTTTATCGGCACGCAGTATCATCCGGAATATAGCTCGACTGTGCTGCATCCAAATCCGATATTTATTGATTTTGTTTCGGCGGCAATCGCCTACCGTAAGGAAAAAGGTGTAAAGTAACACGGAAAAATTAAGTAGGGAAATTTCCATAGAATAATAATAAATGGATAAGAATACACTGACTGGGCTCTTGCTGATGGGAGCTGTGATATTGGGATTCACATGGCTCAACCGACCGAGTGAGGAGGAAATCGCCGCGCGCATGGCCGAACAGACGCAGGCTGAGCAGATGGCGAACCTGGATCAACCGGCAACGTCGGAAAAAACAATTGCTCTTGACGAGGGAATGATGGCCCCGGGCGATGCCGCTTCGAAGGTCGTGCTCGCAAATGATCTTGTACGCCTTGAGATTTCGGAGCGCGGCGGTATGATCACATCGGCTTGTCTGAACGATTACAACAGCTTTGCGAAAGGTGACACGGATACATCGCGTGTGAATCTTATCAGGGAGGCTGACTCGCACTATGGTCTGACGCTGACGACGGCTTCGCGACGTTTTGATACCTCCAACTATCGTTTTACTCCTACGGTTGTCAATGACAGCACGGTGGTGATGACGATGGATTTTGCCCGCGCATGCCGTCCGGAGGCATTTGCTGTGAACGACAGCATGAGCGCCGATGCAGCAGCCGCGACTCCCAAAGCGGCGTCTCTTTCTTTCCGCTATACGCTCAGGCCTGGCAGCTATGTGGTAGGTGTGGAGATCCTTCAGGAAGGTATGACGGAGTATGTGCCGACGGCTCTTGCCACGGCTCAGTTTGACTGGTCATACAAGATGGCCCGCAATGAGACCGGTCGCACGTTTGAGGAGCGCAACAGCTCTCTGTCGTACAAATTTCTCGGCGATTCTCCCGATGAGTTGTCGTCGGCCAAGAATGATGATGAGAGTCTCGGGCAGCGTGTGAAGTGGATTGCTTTCAAGAATCAGTTTTTCTCGACTGTAATGATTCCGCGCGAGACATTCAGCTCGGCAGATCTGAAATCCAAGGTGCTTGAAAAGGATGAGAATTATGTGAAGGATATGAGTGTTGCCGCTACGATCGATTATTCGTCGTCGGCCGAAGTACCTTTTGCAATGGATCTTTTCCTCGGTCCCAATCTCTATCCTCTTCTTTCGTCGCTTGACGCCGAGATCGAGACTCCCGAGGATCTGGAACTGACTTCCCTTATTCCGCTTGGATGGCCTATAATACGGTGGATCAATACGCTTATCGTTATTCCGGTGTTTACGTGGCTTGGTTCTGTCATAAGCAACTACGGCATGATAATACTGATTCTTACGGTATTTATAAAGATTATCCTTTTCCCGTTCACCTATAAGAGTCTTGTCTCGCAGGCCAAGATGAGGGTGCTTGCTCCGGAGATAAAGGAGATCAATGACAGGTATCCCGGTCAGGAGAATGCGATGAAGCGCAGCCAGAAGACCATGGAGCTTTACAGCAAGGCCGGAGCGAGTCCGATGTCGGGTTGTGTGCCTATGCTTCTTCAGATGCCTATACTTATCGCGATGTTCTGGTTTTTCCCGTCGTGCATTGAACTGCGCGGCCAGAGTTTCCTCTGGGCTCACAACCTCGCAGCTCCCGATATAATCTATACGCTTCCGTTCACGATACCTTTCTACGGCAATCATGTGAGTCTTTTCTGTCTGCTCATGACGGCTGTGAATGTGATCTATACGCGTCTGAACATGCAGAGTCAGGCAAGCACTTCCGGTATGCCGGGAATGAAAGCCATGATGTACATGATGCCTGCCATGTTCCTCTTCTTCTTCAATGATTATGCGGCCGGTCTGAGCTATTATTATCTGCTGTCGCTTCTTATCACGATTGTTATGACTTATGCTTTCCGCTGGATGACCGATGAGGAGAAGATGCGCCGCAAGATGCGTGAGAACGCTGCCAAACCGCGCAAAAAATCCAAGTGGATGGCACGTCTTGAGGAGGCCCAGCGCCAGCAGCAGGCCGCTCTGCGTGAACAGCAGAAAAAGGGGGGTCGCCGCTGACGGTGTTGTAATGATTGTGCTATAAAACAGTTTTTGTATAAGAAATAGTTTGCTACATTTGTAGCATCGTGAAGAATAACTGCAAGTAGAAAAATGCGAGTAAAGATACACCATGAAGGGACTGAGATACTGATCGCGGGAGCTTTGATCCTCGCGGCGTTGAATGTGCCCCTCTGGCTCTGGTTGCGCGATGACCTGATGGTCGTGCCTGTTGTGGTGACGGCGGTTTCGGTAGTCTTTTATCTTCTTGTGGTCAATTTTTTCAGATCGCCCCGCCGTAGGTTTCAGGGCAATCCTGATAACGCCGTCGTGGCAAGTGCCGACGGCAAGGTTGTGGCTCTCGAGAAGGTTTATGAACCGGAGGTGCTGAAGTGTGACACTATACAGCTGTCGGTGTTCATGAGCCCCACCAATGTGCATGCCAACTGGTTTCCAGTCAACGGCAAGGTCGTGTACACGACCCATCATTCCGGTCGTTTTCAGGCAGCCTGGCTTCCGAAGTCGAGTACTGAGAATGAGCGTAGCACGGTCGTGATCGAGACTCCTTGCGGGCAGAAGGTGCTGATGCGTCAGGTGGCCGGTGCTATGGCCCGCCGTATCGTGACTTATGCGCAGCCCGGCACAGAGGCCAATATCGAGGATCATATGGGGTTCATCAAGTTCGGCTCAAGGGTCGATCTTTATCTTCCGATAGGCACCGAGATTTTTGTAAAGCTTGGCGACAGGACTACCGGCGGCATATCTCTTGTAGGTCGTCTTTGTCCTGACCGTGATCCTCAACTGAAGTGACGATGGGCTTTCATGATGAAAAGAGGGCAAGCCGGGCTGTGGCCTGGATCCCCAACGGGGTAACAAGCCTGAGCCTGATATGCGGTCTTGTGGCGATAATTGTCTCAAGTGATCTGAGCGCAGAAGGCTTTGCCGGATTTACACGGCTTGAGCTATGCTGGCTTCTTGTTGGCGCTGCTGCGGTTTTTGACTTTCTTGACGGTCTGGCCGCCCGTGTGCTTCATGCGACTTCGGCTACAGGCAAGGAACTTGACTCGCTTTGTGATCTTGTGAGTTTCGGGGTCACGCCTGCCGTTCTGCTTTACCACACGGCGGGTGTCTACTGTCAGGAGTGGGGAGCCTGGGTTTCATGGCTGTCGGTTATGATCGCTGTGTGCGGTGCTCTCCGTCTTGCGAAGTTTAATGTCGATACGAGGCAGACATCGTCGTTTATCGGTCTGCCTATCCCCGCCAATGCGATTTTCTGGATCGGTTTTATGTCGATGTTGTCACGCGGTGTGGCCATGCCTGAATATGTGGCCGCAGCGGTCATTGTTGTCATGTCGCTTCTGATGGTCTCGGAGTTGCCGATGTTCTCGTTTAAATTCAAGGGTGGAGTAAAGGCCGATATGCTTAATATATGCCGCGGTCTTCTGATCATTTCAGCCATTATTCTTGTTGTATTTTCAGGGGTCACGGGGCTTATGTGGACTATCATCGTCTATGTCGCTCTTAGTATGGCCAACGCTGTTGCCGAGCTCCGCTGTCGCCGGGGCTGACTTCTGCGGCTGGACGGTGGGTAGCGTTGGGTGGTCAATGCACCGTGGAAGGTGTGAGTAGTTTTGTATAACAAGCAAGTATCGAAACGTGTTTTTTACTTTATTAATAATAGCTTTGCTGGCATATCTGCTTTGGCCTGTAGTCAAGGGGATGATGTATGTGCGCAAGGTGCAGCGTAATGTCAGGGATGCTTTTGAGCAGGCCACTCGCGGGAACGGTCCCGGAGCGGGACGTGCTTCCGGCAGTTCCGGCACCCGTAGGAAAAAGTTTGGCAAGGATGTCGGGGAGTATGTCGAGTTTGAGGAGGTGTCGGTTTCGTCGGGCTACCGTGAGACATCGGACGCTCCTGCCGCCCACAGCCGCCAGTCGGGCGATGCCGAGACTCAGGTTGTCGATGCCGAATGGGAGGATCTTCCCCCTAAATGACTGACACAGGTATATGGATACACAAGGTCTATATAGATTTCTGACAGAGCTTTCGGTTAATAATGACCGTGAGTGGTTTGCCGCCAACAAGGAGCGGTGGATGGAATTGCGCAAGGGGTGGATGGACGATATCGACATTCTGCTGTCGCGTATGAGCGAGTGGGATCCTTCGCTGAGGCATCTGACGGCCAAGGACTGTGTGTACAGGATATACCGCGATGTGAGGTTCTCTGCCAATAAGATGCCTTACAAGACTTGGGTGTGTGCCGGTATCAATGCGCACGGCAAGAGCGCGCATGAAGGCGGATATTATGTCCAGGCCGGCCCGGCGTTCGGCGGAAGCTATGTCGCCTCGGGTCTCTATGGTGGTGTGTGGGAGCCCGACAGCCGCACACTGAAGAAACTCCGCAAGGCTATTGTGGACAATATCGAGGAGTTCCGCGAGATAATCGACAGCGAGGAGCTGAACCGTTATTTCCCCGGCTGGGTCGGAGCAAAGCTCAAGACTGTGCCCCAAGGGTATCCGAAGGATCATCCTGATGCCGATCTTCTGAGGCTGAAGGAGTATGGGAAGGCCTGTGAGTGTGATGAGGATTTTTTCACGGGTGACTGGACCGCCGAGGCCTCCCGCCGCTTGCGTCTGCTTAAGCCGATGGTGGATTTTCTGAATTACAGTATAGATGAGTAGACTTCAAACAATATATTATGGAATGCATTAAGGTAAAGATCATCAATAAATCGCATCATCCGATGCCTGAATACGCAACGCCTGATTCGGCCGGAATGGATGTCAGGGCATTTCTGAAGGCTCCGGTTGTGCTTAAGCCTCTTGAGCGTGCGCTTATCCCCACCGGTCTTTATCTCCAGCTTCCCGCCGGTTATGAGTGCCAGATACGCCCGCGCAGCGGTCTTGCGCTCAAGCACGGCATCACGCTTGCCAACGCTCCCGGTACTGTCGATGCCGACTACCGCGGCGAGATCGGCGTGATCCTTATCAATCTGTCGGGTGAGCCGTTTGTAGTCAATGACGGCGAACGTATATGCCAGATGGTGATTTCCGGTTACACCCGTGTTGAGTGGGAAGAGACGGAGCGTCTCGACGAGAGCGAGCGGGGTGCCGGCGGTTTCGGCCACACCGGTGTCAATTAACGATATAAGCATCGAATCATGCGCCGTTTTATTTTCGCAATAGTTGTATTGGCAGTTGTGTCGGCTATGTTTGCCGGCACAGAGAACAGGGATGGCCGCCGCGTCGAGGAGCTTGCCCGGAAGGCCGATTATGCATATCTCGAGGCTCGTGCGAAGATCGCCGAAGATGACTATGCCGGTGCTTTCGATCTGCTTGGTTATGCCTACAGTCTTGACTCGACGCAGTCAGCGCTGAACAGCGACTACGGTTTTTACTCGATACTCGCCAACACGATGGGCGGTGATCCTGACTCGGCTACTGTGGAGCGCGGATATGCCCGTATGCTCGAGGCTTACAACAGCGGCGAGTGTGATTATTATTCCAGTGTGCTGTTTGCCAATCTCAGCGAGCGTCTTAATCACGGTGATATCGCTCTTGCTGTGTGGGAGCGTCTTGACTCTCTGTATCCCAAGAAGCCAGATGCCGGTTTTAAGTTTGCAAGCGCTCTGTGTGCCACCGGTGACACGGCCAATATAATGCGTGCGATCGGTATTTTCGATCAGCTTCAGCGCACACATGGCACCGAGGTGGGAATTGTCTCGCAGAAGATGAATGCCTATATTCTGATCGGCGACACGCTGTCGACTCTGGCGGCTCTCGACACGCTTCTCCAGTCGCATCCGCGCGGTGTGAATGAGAATCTTTTTGCCGGAGACGTGATGATGGCTTTCAAGCGCGACAGTGACGCGGTGGGTTATTACAACCGTGCTATAGAGATCGACTCGGTCAACGGCATGGCTTATTTCAAGCTTGCTCAGTATTATCAGCTTCAGGGTGACTCGGCGCGTTATGACGAGGAGGTTTTCAAGGCTCTCAGTCAGCCTGACCTCGAGGTTGAGGATAAGGTGGAGCTGATGCGTGGCTATGTGCAGGGTCTGTATGCCGACAGTCTGCAGCGCGGCCGCATCGAAAATCTTTTCGGTGTTCTGACGGACATGCATCCTCTTGAACCTCGTATCAGGGATCTTTTCTCGTCTTATCTTGCAGTAATCGGCGATTATAAGCGTGCCGCCGAACAGACGGAGATTCTTGCCGACATGGATCCGGCCACGGTGGAGAACTGGAACCGCCTTGTGACGATCTATCTCAGCGACAATGACGCTGCAAATGCCGCCAAAGCCGGTGAGCGCGGTCTGGGTTATCATGAGAATGACGCCACGCTGGCCTTCCTTACCGGCTCGGCCGAGATTGTCGCAGACAATCCGGTCAGGGCCATAGAGCTCTTGCGCGGTGCTATTGCCGCTGCCGACAGCCGTGATCTGAAGCTGCTGTCGCAGATGCAGTGTACTCTGGGCGACGCGTTCTATAAGAACAATGAGCCTGACAGCGCTTTTCATTATTATGATGTCGCTCTTTCTACCGACGGCACCAATGTGCTGGCAATGAATAACTGCGCCTATTACCTGGCATGTGAAAACCGTGATCTTGACCGTGCCGAACAACTGAGCTTCTGGACAATAAAGGAGGATCCCGACAACGCGACGTCGCTCGACACATATGCATGGGTAATGTTCAAGCAAAAAAAGTTTGACTCGGCAAAGGAGTATATAGACAAGGCGCTTGAACATGATACGGAACCAAGCGCAGAGCTATATGAACATGCCGGCGATATATATTTCATGAATCTCGATCCTGAGCGTGCAGTGGAGTACTGGAAAGAGGCTCTGACTCTTGATCCCGACAATGAGTTGCTAAGAAGGAAGATCGAGCAAAAGACTTATCTGCAGAAGTGAGAAGCGTGCGTCTTTTTCTGATATTGGTTGTCGTGGCTCTGGCCATGGCGGGATGTCGCACTACCAAGCCCGGAGTCTCGGGCGGAAATGGTGACTGGACCAATGTGACGGTGCCTATGAAGCTTGTGATGCAGGGGGAGAAGGGGGTGAGCGCTTCGGGACGCCTGACTATGGTGAGAGATGAGTCGATCTATATGTCGGTGAGGGTGCTTGGGATGGAAATGTTTTCGGTCTATGCGGAGGGTGACTCGGCGTGGGTCTACGACAAAATGTCGGGGACTCTGCTTTGCGAACGTCTGGGTCGTGAGCCTAAAAATGGCAAGCGGCTAAATATCGGCAGGTTGCAGGATATATTGCTTGGCACACGCGGTACTCCCAAAGATTTTACGATAGATGCGTGGAAGTTCAGTATCGAGTGCCGTGGTGGTGAACCTGTGTCGACTCCCTACGGTCATATGAGAGAAGGATGGAACGCTGTGATCGATAACGCA
>JAIDKP010000006.1 GCA_029051445.1 Muribaculaceae bacterium
ATTATGATTGTAATGCACTTCAGCGGCATCAAGATGGCGATGTATTAGTTTAGAGTGATGGTGAGTCCGCCCATTACATCGGGAACGTTGAAGATAAACTCTACGTCTTTTTTATCCTTACTGATTTTGCCCGATACAGTGAAATCGTACTCGGCTGGCTTGTTGCCCATGCCCATGCTGATTGTGCCTGAGCCGTTTATTGAGGCAGTTCCGTCTTTTTTATCAACAGTCACGGTAGCATTGTCGGTTTTGAAGGTGCCGAAATCCATCCCGTTATAGTCAATACTGTACTCGACACTGGCTCTTGAATCGGAAACAGCTGCGATTTTCACAGTCTGCTCGTTGCTGAGATCCATATTGATGATCAGGCTTTGGCCTGATCCTGTGCATGTGTAGGTTCCTGCTGCAAGCTCTGCCGCCGGGATCTCCGGTGCATCGTCGTTGCTGCATGAAGTGGTTGACAGGATTAGGAGTGAGACGAGGGATAATAGATTTAAGTACTTCATTTGTTGTGTATTGATTGTTGAGCGGGAAACGTGCGGAGTAGCCGGTTGAGGCTCTTTAGTTCCCGATAAAACCGGAGGTCAAAGTTACTCCTTTTTTCTATACCATGTAGTCGTGACAAGGGGATTTATTGTTTCATTTTGATTAAATTTGCAGATATGAAACAGCTTGTGGTTTTGTCGTTTTTTGTTGCGTCTTGTCTTGGCGGCATTTCACAGACGACATGTGAAATGCCTCTTGGAGATCTTGATATCAGATTGCAGAAGATGGGATTTGTGGATGTGGCGACTCTTGATCCGGCGATTGTGGTGGATCTGATGTATGCCCGCGAAGACAATTTTGTCGGTGTGGCGATGTATGACGGGCTGACCCGGGCGTGGCTCCATCCGCAGGCTGCCGAAGCGCTTAAAACGGCGCAACAGGAGCTGACTTCGCTGTATCCGGGCTATGCGCTGAAAGTATGCGACGCATCGCGTCCGATGTCGGTGCAGAAACAGATGTACAGTGTTGTACGCGGTACCTCGAAGGCCCGATATGTCAGTAATCCTGCCAATGGCGGCGGTCTGCACAACTACGGTATGGCTGTGGATGTGACGATTGTCGATGTGGATGGACATGAACTTGATATGGGTACCGAAGTGGATCACCTTGGAAAGGAAGCGGGGATCGGCAATGAGCAGGAAATGGTGGCCGATGGAATCATGACGCGGCAAGCGGTGGAAAACCGTCGGCTGCTCAGGAAAGTGATGCGCAAAGGAGGTTTCACGGCGCTGCCGTCGGAATGGTGGCATTTCAATCTTGTGAGCCGTGCAAAAGCCCGCGCATCCTATAAATTGCTGGACTTCTGAGTCCGACCGTATCTAATCATTATAGAGCTTATGGTAAAGGAATTCTCCTCTGCTGGCTGTGGCATCAGAGCCGAATATACACATGACTTCACTTATACAGGAGTGTTGTATGGCCTGTGCGGAGTGTCGAGACTGGAAATAACCAACAGGTCGGGGCGCGACTGGAATCGTACGACTGTGGCTGTTACCGGCGGCTTTTTTTCGTCTCGGGTGAAAATCTACAGTGGTATCG
>JAIDKP010000060.1 GCA_029051445.1 Muribaculaceae bacterium
CCTTTGTGTATAAGTTCCCGCGCCGCTTCAAGCCGTCGGCGTATAAGCCACTTCTGCGGAGTAAGGCTGCTTATCTTCTTGAAATCACGCTTGAACGTTGCAAGACTTCGCCCGGTATAATATGCCATTTCTTCCATCGTTAGATCGTTCATATAATTTTTCTCCATGAAATCCACGATGTCAATCTTCCACGGCTCGATAAAATCAAATAGCGAGGCATACAGATTTTCGTCGGTTTTAAGAATGGTAAACATGCCTTCCGCCATCTTCATTTTCAATATATCCTTATCCGGCGAAACTCCCGCATCAAAATAAGGAATCAGCGACTCAAAGAGGCTGCGTACATCCAGACGGTTTGCTGGAAATTTTACAAATATCCATTAACTTTGTTATGCGGCTCATTATTTTTGAAGCTATAAGAACATAGCCGTTCTTATTGCCTTCATCTGTTACTGATTGTATGGTAATGCCGGATGAATTAGTTGACATATATCTCGAGTTCGGCATTTTGATTAATAATCATTGCGATTCAACGCTTCACGAAGAATGTCGCACACGCGTCTGCGAAGGCTGTCGGGACTGACGATTTTTACCGACCATGATCTCGACAGGAACTCCATGATAAAATCAGGTATTATGCGTAATCGTAAGCCTATGACTACTTCACCGTCTTTTTTGTTAATTACATGCTGTGAATGGTGTATGGGGCGTGAGTCAAGATAATTGCCATCCTCTGTGTCGAACATCAGTACAATATCTTCAATAGGATACTCCTCTGACGAATAAACTCCATAGCTATCTTTAACCTTCGCGACAACGTCAAAATCTTTTTTCCGGCTAAACCGGTAGGCCTGTACATGCAGACTGCCAATGCGGTTGAGCGCAAATGTGTCTTGAAGCAGCTATGGCCTGTGTCGCCTATCACGTACCATCGGCCGCGCCAGTTAATCGTCGCCCTTGAGGCTGTGTCAAAATATGCGCAGCCTCTTTTTTTGCAAAATTTATGCAGTGTTTTTCAGTTGGAAATAACCGAAATCCAATTATCTGTGTTATATTTACATCACCAAGGGTTGTCGCCTTGCACAGCGGCGCGATAACTTCAAGCCTGGCCCTCTTGGTTATAGTAGCAGAATGTTTTTCGTTCTGCTATTTATTTTAATAGCGGTTCTATTTCATTCTTACAGCTTCGTCGGTCGGTGAATTTTAATTTAGAAGCTCTTATAAGGGCAGCTTTATTATTCTTTATAACAATAACTTCCTTTATCGCTCCAGTTTCAAAGTCTCGATATCGGTTTCCTATAGCTTGCGCGAATTTGCCGGTATAAAAAAGCTTGTCTTTTAAATGCTCATCTAAGTCAAAGACTATTGCCGAGCACCCTTGTTTGATAGCTTTTACAAATCCGAAACTGTGACATCTATATTTACGCCAGAACTTTATTCTTCATTTCAGATACTCTGTGAAAAATACTTCAATAGCATCAAACGGTATTATATCCATCCTGTCATAAAGATCAGTATGGTTGGCACCCGGGACAATATGCAGAATCTTATTGTTGGGAGTTCCCGGAACCCACTTACCTGTAAGCTTTTTGTATGTATCATTACTGAAATACAGTGAATGAGCTTTCTCTCCGTGGACAAGCATGACCGCACTTTCGATTTCATCAGCATATGTCAGCAGAGGCAGATTCAGGAAAGGCAATGGAGATGTTGCATTGAAGCCTCCATTGGAATTCAGCGAACGTTTATGATAGCCTCTTGGAGTCTTGTAATAATCATAGTAGTCCTTCACAAACTGTGGCGCGTCATCCGGGAGAGGGTCAACAACGCCGC
>JAIDKP010000061.1 GCA_029051445.1 Muribaculaceae bacterium
AAGCCGGGGAACAGCAGATCGAACCCGTCCATATCCTCAAGGGGGTAATGGATGAGGGTGACTCTCTTGTGAAGTTTATTTTTCAGAAGGTTGGTGTCAGTCCTGTTTCTGTGGCTCAGCAGGTGGACCGGGAAATCTCGTCTCTCCCCAAGGTGTCTGGCGGTGAGCCTTATCTGAGTCGCGGTTCGAACGATGTGCTCCAGAAATCTCTTGACATAGCCAAGCAGAATGGTGATGAATATGTGACTCTTGAGGCTCTGCTTGTGGCTCTTTTCGAGATAAACAGTGCCGCGTCGACCATACTCAAGGATGCAGGTCTCGGATCAAAGGAACTGAAGGCTGCCATCGATGAACTGCGCAAGGGTAAAAAAGCAACTGACCAAAGCGCGGAGGAGCAGTATAACGCTCTCAGCAAGTATGCTATAAACCTGAATGAGCGCGCCCGATCCGGTAAGCTCGATCCGGTGATAGGCCGCGACGAGGAGATACGCCGTGTGTTGCAGATACTCAGTCGCCGAACGAAAAACAACCCGATGCTGATAGGTGAGCCGGGTACCGGCAAAACCGCAATCGCCGAGGGTCTGGCACAGCGCATCGTGCGTGGCGATGTGCCTGAGAATCTGCGCACGAAGCAGATTTTCTCTCTCGATATGGGTGCTCTTGTCGCCGGAGCCAAATACAAGGGTGAGTTTGAGGAGCGACTGAAGGCGATCGTGAACGAGGTGACTCAAAGCGACGGAGAGATAATTCTCTTTATCGATGAGATACACACGCTTGTGGGTGCCGGAAAAGGGGAGGGCGCGATGGATGCCGCCAACATACTGAAACCGGCACTTGCCCGCGGTGAGCTCCGCAGTATCGGTGCCACGACTCTCGACGAGTATCAGAAGTATTTTGAAAAGGACAAGGCTCTTGAACGCCGTTTCCAGAAGGTGATGGTGAACGAACCGGACGAGGCTTCGGCAATCGCAATACTCCGCGGTCTGAAAGAGAGATATGAGAACCATCACAAGGTGCGTATCCGTGACGAAGCGATTATTGCCGCCGTGCAGCTTTCGGAACGCTACATCACCGACCGTTTTCTGCCGGACAAGGCTATAGATCTTGTCGACGAGGCAGCCTCGAAGCTGAAACTCGAGATTGACTCCGTGCCTCAGGCTCTTGACGATATAAGTCGCCGCATAGCTCAAAAGGAGATCGAGCGAGAGGCTATAAAGCGCGAGGGCGACAAGGAGAAGGTTAAAGAAATCGAGAAGGAACTCGCTTCGATGCGTGACGAAGAGAAGGAGTATTCGGCAAAATGGAAGGCCGAGAAGGATCTGATCGATAAAATCCAGCAGAACAAGATCGATATCGAGCAGCTTAATTTTGAGGCTGAGCGTGCAGAGAGAGAAGGTGACTATGCGAAGGTCGCCGAGATAAGGTACTCCCGGATCCAGGCTAAGGAGCAGGAGAATGCCGCGATACAGGAGCAGCTTAAAATGATGCAGGGCGAGAAGGCTCTGATCAAGGAGGAGGTCGATGCAGAGGATATCGCCGATGTGGTGTCGCGATGGACCGGAATCCCCGTGAACAAGATGGTGCAGAGTGAGAAAGAGAAATTGCTTCATCTTGAAGACGAGCTTCACAACCGTGTGGTGGGACAGGGAGACGCCATCACTGCTATCGCTGATGCCGTGCGCCGCAGCCGTGCGGGTCTTAACGATCCTCGCCGACCGATAGGCAGCTTCCTTTTCCTCGGTACGACCGGTGTGGGCAAAACGGAGCTTGCCAAGGCTCTTGCCGAATATCTGTTTGACGATGAGAATATGATGACGCGTATCGACATGAGCGAGTATCAGGAGAAGCATACTGTGAGCCGTCTTGTCGGAGCGCCTCCGGGATATGTGGGTTATGACGAGGGCGGCCAGCTTACCGAGGCCGTGCGCCGAAAGCCGTATTCCGTTGTTCTGTTCGATGAGATCGAGAAGGCGCATCCCGATGTGTTCAACATACTGCTTCAGGTGCTTGACGACGGACGTCTGACTGACAACAAGGGACGTATGGTCAACTTCAAGAATACGATCATCATTATGACCTCTAACATGGGCTCGAGCGTGATACGCGAGAATTTCTCGCATATGACTGACGAGAACCGCGGAGAAGTGATAGAGGAAACCAAAAAACAGGTGATCGAGTTGCTCAAGCAGACGATAAGACCTGAGTTTCTAAACCGTATAGACGAGACGATAATGTTCACTCCTCTCAATGAGAAGGAGATCGAGGAGATCGTAGGGCTGCAGATAATGGGTGTACAGAAGATGCTGTCGGCCAACGGTGTGACTCTTGAGGTAACTCCTGCCGCGTTGCATTATCTTGCAGAAGAGGGATATGATCCAGAGTTCGGTGCCCGCCCTGTCAAGCGTGCAATCCATCGTCTGGTGCTCAATCGTCTCAGTAAAGATATTCTTGCCCAGAAGGTTGACAAGGATCGCCCGATCGTTATCGACGTAAAGGATGAGAACCTCGTGTTTGAGAACTGACACATATTATAGAATTATTTATTAATCGGTTAATTTTAAAAAGCTATGAAAAAACTGTTTTATTTACTGTTTGCCCTTCCGTTGTTTCTCGGTACATCGTGCAGCGATGACAAGGAGGTGCCCAATGCAAGCATCAGTGCTTCATTCAGCGGTGTATATGTCGTTCCCGATGATGATGTGATCTATGTGCTTGCCGGTGATCCGGTTGTTGTCGAGAGCGTTACGGTCGAGAGTGAGGACGGCGAGGAGGTTGCAATCGGCCCGGTGACTTATATCTGGAATGGATTTGATATCGGTACAACGCCTGTGTCCCCGTTCAAGTATGTCATTTCGACAGATTATCTTACCAAGGAGTTCAATCTGCTGTCGCTCCGTACAAACCTTCTTGTGGTCGATCACCCGATTTATACGGCTCTCGTCCAGTATAAGGTGCAGGTAGTTCCTGACGAAGCATCGCTGCCCGATGGAGCTACTTTGCTTGAAGGCCCCGGAGAGGTTGAAACCGAGACTCATATAGAGAAGTAACGAAGAATTATACAGTAAGATATGGCAGGCCGACCATCGGCAGGGGTGTTCTCCGATGATGGACGGCCTGTCTTTTTTTTGTCGATTTTTTTTTGTGGTGAAGTTTGTGTTTTCTTTGGAATTTGTATATTTGAATCCATGGAAACGGTGAGTCCAGCATATGATCCATACTGCCATGTGACGGTCGATGATTGCCGGTGGATAGATCTTCCGGTGTTTCCGGATCCTAACGGGAATCTCGCTGTCTATGACAACGGTTGCCGGAATGCCGCTTTTCATGCCGAACGAGTCTTTTTTCTTTATGATGTGCCTTCCGGGGCAAGCCGAGGCGGCCACTCTGAACATACGACAATCCAGTTGCTTGTAGCTGTCGGCGGATCGTTTGAGGTGACAGTGGACGACGGCATAAATCGTGTAACCCATCGTCTTGACAATCCGTGCCGCGGGTTGCTGATCCCTCCGGGTATCTGGCGTGAGCTTGACCGGTTTACATCGGGGGCTGTGTGTCTGGTGCTCGCTTCTACGCACTTTGACGAACAGGACTATGTGAGAGATTATGACAGGTTTCTGGCATTGTCGGCAAAAAAGAAAGTTAAAAAGTTGTGATAAAGATTCCTTTCTGCGATCTCGCAAAGCTTAACCGGCCTATGATGGCCGAGATTGAACAGGCATTGCTCAGAGTCGCACGATCGGGGCGTTATATTGGCGGCACGGAGGTGTCGGCATTTGAAGAGAAATTATGTAATCTTACAGGTGTGTGTCATGCGGTCGGAGTCGGCAATGGGCTGGATGCGCTCAAGCTTGTGTTGCGCGGGCTTGTTGCGCTCGGGCGTCTGAGCCGTGGCGACGGTGTCATTGTCGCTGCCAATACCTATATAGCGTCGATGCTTGCTATAGAGGATGCCGGTCTGGTGCCGGTCCCGGTTGATCCTGACCGGAGGACTATGCTTCTTGATGGCGCGGGTGTGTCGGGTTGTCATGTCAAAAATGCAAAGGCTGTCATGCCGGTTCATCTTTATGGCCGTGCTGCCTGGGATGCAGGGCTTGTGCGGGCTATAGAGGAACGAGGTCTTCTGGTGATCGAGGACAACGCACAGGCGTTGGGCGCACGCACGGATATCGCCGGGCTTAACGGTCTTCACAGAATGACTGGCGCACTCGGAGATGCTGGAGCGCTTAGTTTTTATCCTACGAAAAATGTCGGTGCACTTGGTGATGCAGGTGCTGTTCTGACCGACGATGCCGAACTTGCCTCGGCGGTGAGGTCACTGTCGAACTATGGGAGTGACAGGCGCTACCACAATGTACATTCCGGAGGCTGCAATTCGCGTCTTGATCCGATGCAGGCGGCAGTGCTTGGTGTCAAGCTCGGGTATGTCGATGTTATAAGCCGGCGACGCCGGGATGTGGCAGCGTCATATGACAGGATGATAGAGAATGATCTGATCGAAAAGCCGGATATGCCTGAATACGGTGAGTCGCATGTGTGGCACCAGTATGTGATAAAAGTTCCGGGCCGTGATGCCCGCGATGCTTTCAGAAAGCATATGCATGAGCTAGGTATCGAGACAGATGTGCATTATGCTGTTCCGCCTCACAGACAGCCTTGTTATGAGAAACGGCAGTGGGGTGATTTTCCGGTGACCTGTGAGATTGCCGACAGGGTGGTGAGTCTTCCGGTCGCATGTGTCTCAAGTGATGAGGCCGAGTATGTGGCGGAGGCTGTAAACTGCTGGCGCATGTAACGATAAACAACGAATCAAACCCAATAAACATATCAAAGAACCATGAAAATCGGAGTACCAAAAGAAATCAAAAACAATGAAAATCGTGTAGGTCTTACCCCTGCCGGAGTGAAAGAGCTTGTGCAGCACGGTCATGATCTCTATGTGCAGCACACTGCCGGTGAAGGCTCAGGCTTTGCCGATGAGGAGTACACTGCCGCCGGAGCGACAATCCTGCCCACGATCGAGGATGTGTATGCCACGGCCGATATGATCGTAAAGGTGAAGGAGCCGATCGCACCGGAGTATCCTCTTGTGAGAAAGGGGCAGGTTCTGTTCACTTATTTTCACTTTGCAAGCGACGAGGAGCTGACTGAGGCGATGATCAAGTCGGGTGCGACATGTATCGCATATGAGACAGTGCGTGACAAGGCCGGTGCTCTTCCGCTTCTTGTTCCGATGAGTGAGGTAGCAGGCCGCATGTCGGTTCAGGAGCGAGCGCGCTTCCTTGAGAAACCGCAATCGGGCAAGGGTATTCTGCTTG
>JAIDKP010000062.1 GCA_029051445.1 Muribaculaceae bacterium
GAACATAGTCGAGAAGAAACCGATGCGCTCGTATTTACCTGTGATCTGACCGGAATACTGGTCAATAAACACAGACGATCTACGAGGTTTGGAAAGGGTTATCTGATACGCACGGTCTTTGTCGGAAAATACTGTCACTTCTGTGATTGAGACAGAGTCTGGCAATGAAGCCTTGACAGTTTCCATAAGCTCTCCCATTGGGAGCGGTTCACCCTCTGATGAATTTACATAGTAAACATCACTTTTAATCATCCGGGTTATCTCGGGTTCAAAAATAAGCATCGCTCCCGAGAAACATATCAGTGTGATGAATATTCCGAAAGGAACCGATAGCCAAAGATGAATCTTACGAAATAGTTTCATAAAGCGTTATTTGACGGTTTCCAGAAATCCAAAACCAGTTATGTCGGAAGCGCCCTCAATGACGACACCTTTACTTGCCTGTGCAGTGGCGGGATTTATACGATATATTGTGGGATAACCGTTTTCCACGTTTACGGGGATATACACGTTTCCGTTTTGTGTAAAAACGGTCTTTCCCAATGATGTGATATTCGACGGCAGACCGTTGACATATGTCAGTTTTTTTGCTGTCGCGTCAAAAATAGCAAGATCAGTTCCGGCAAAGCCGCTCTGAGAAAGCGGACGATCGTACATCACCATCAGGAAATAGTTACCTCCTGCGGGCCAGCATCGCATGAACGACTTACCATCGGCCTGTGTCTCTATATCGCAATAGTAGTCATCAAACTGTTTGCTGCCAGCCGGGATACGACATACACCTGCATTAAGTGTTGTCTTTTGGAGCGGATCGGTCATGGTTTTGGCATATGAGGGAGAAAAAACATATATGTCGCCATTCTCTGCAGCCCATATTGTCTGATAATACTGAGACCTGAAGCGTCCTGCCGGTGTGCTGATGAGATTGGTTTTTGCAAGAGTGGGGTTCAGAAAGTCATCATTGTCGTAAATTGCCACCCAGCACTCGTCGGGATACTGTGTGCCGACGAGTTCACCGGCTTTATAAGAACTGGCACCGGAGCCACCGGCCGTATCATGCACCAGATGCTCATATCCATTGCGGATCCATTTGCCGTTGTCGCAGGCTGCACCATACTGACTAAGACCCATCGGGATCGCACCGCAATAAAGACGTGAACCGCTTTGCTCCGCACCGGCGAGAGTGACATATTCACCGTTACCGAGGAAGTTCTCCATCAGGTAAGGATGTGCGGCTGTTGCCTGATTAGTTGTAGAAGTTTCATTCACCACATCGAGATATGTTACGTTGAGCATCATGGCGTGATAGCCGTTTCCATCAACCACATCGGCAGACTCTCCAGTCGCCATGGTCAGAATGTCGTTATCGTAAGCACCGTATGATGAAAAACGACTGATACGATATTCCGTACCCCGTGCTTCCATTTCTCCGTCAGCTCCGAGAATATAGCTACGGGTAGTTCCCGCATTGCCCTGATTATAGGTCAGAGCGTAGAGATAGTTCTTGTGAAATACCCACTGTGTTGCTCCATCATTTAGCAATCCATTGTTGACGGGAGATAGTGTGCCTTCGTCAAGTGACTCTCCGGTCAGCAGCACGTAGGATGTAGCATTTGACCCTTGAACAGTTGTGGCAAATACAAATTTGCCTTTACCATTGTCTTCTCCATTGATATTGGGTTCGTCGGAGTCAGAGCATGATGTCAATGTCATCGGCACCATGAGCGCAGCTAATGCGCCAAACAGAATTGTTTTCTTCATTGCTATTGTTGTTTTATCAGTTTCCAAAATAGATTCTTACCTTACCATAAAA
>JAIDKP010000063.1 GCA_029051445.1 Muribaculaceae bacterium
TAATCCCTCGGGGACAAGAGCTATCTGTTCTCCTTGCGGGCCTGATGTTGTGCGTTTTTGTCCTTCCGGCTCAGGACGGTTGATGCTGTTGGATATTATAATGTACAGATTCTTGGCCATGTAGTTCTCAAGATAACTCTCTACAGTGGCATGTGACTCGTGATTCCAGTTGGCTCCTTCAGAGAGCAGTAAGGGCTGTCCGTCGATAAGCCGGCGGCGCACTTCTCCGGGGTGAAGCATTGTGCCGTTTTCGTCGGTTACCCATGCGTCCCATGTCGGATCAACCCACACCCATTTTCCGAGCTGACTGCTCCATGCTACCGTGATCACGTGGCAGTCTCTGTCGGTGTCGTGGTATTTGGGCATACATGTGAGATAACGGGCGGGTATTCCTTCTGCCAGAAGCGCCTCGGTGAGCATTATTGCCATTAAGCGGCAGTTTAGTCCGCGGTTCTCTTTCTGGCATATGTCGTAGAGAGCTCCGAAATTTAACGGAACGTCGGGCCATGTGGAGCTTCCGTCGTGGCGTATTGTCTCATGCACGAAGTGAAGCAGGTTCTTAATGCGGGAGATATCATCGCCATTTCCGGCAACACTGTCGAGGTTGAAGCGCAGACGTGTGGCAGTAAGGGCGCTGTCGGTCGCAGGAGTATATTGAAATTCAATCGGAGTGCCGGTGGCTTTGTAGGGAGCACTCTTTTTCAGGAGATCAAGTTTCGCCATATTGCGGTCCGGATCATTGAATTCTCCCGACGGAACCCATGTGTCGGCAAGGTATTCCGCATTGTAAAGCGACAGGAGGCGTGACAGATCGGAGCGCCAACAAGTTGCAAGTTTGAATAGAAACTCACCTTTCTTGCTTGTCGCAGCTGTAGCAATAAAGCCGCTGATTTTCTCAAGCTGCGGCATAAATTCATCGCGACGTGCCTCAAAGACTGAGTCGGGTGATGTGGATATACTACTGGCGTTGACAACAGCACCGTTTATTTCATATCCTTTGAACGACGGACAGTTGTCGTTGTCGCCGAAACCGGTTGATGCCACCAGCGCGTTGAAGGTAACTTTTTCAACTTTAGGACAGTTGCGCATATACAATGCTCCGCCGGTACTGTATACCGGCCCGTTGAAGGTGACAGAGCGTAGTTTCGGGCAGTCAAAAAAGCAATATCCATCGGAGTGTCCGACCATACCGTTGAATTCTACCGTTTCGAGTTCGGGACAATTCTGAAATGAGCCTCCGGAGATATAATCTATATCACCCTCGTAAACAAGACGTTTTAAGGATTTGAAACTCTTATTGTCGAATTTGAGAGCCTGACTCAGATGACCGGATATTACAAGTTCGGTCACATCGTCGGTGTTTTCTTTGACAGGGAGTTGATTGGCAGATACTTTTAACGTTTTTCCTGACATGGATAAGGAAAACATTAACATCAGTGCCGAGGCAAATACTTCTTTGGTTCTGGCCATAATGTGATAATTATAGGTTGGAATGTTGTATATATATAAAGACGTTAAAACAGGATTTTTGTTACAGCAAATCTGTTTTATTTGATTCAGGATTTGACCATATCCTGAATCACGAGGGATGCAAGGGTGAATCCGAATATTCCTGTGATATGCGACAGTGAACCGTTCGCACGCTCTGTTGTGTCGTCGGCGATTGTTTTGTTTTTGATCAATTCAGGCGAATAGACGCATTTGAATTTGCGGCGTGGGAATGTGCCGTCTTTCTTGAACCGTCGTCTTAGGGCTGCTGCGAGCGGACATCCCTGTACTTTCCAAAACTCGGTGACTGCAATGCGTGTCGGATCGAGTTTGAGTGCGGCTCCCATGGATGAAAATAGTTTTACGCTTGGTAGGGAAGTGGCATGAAGTATTAATGCCGCCTTGTCTTTGAGGCTGTCGATAGCGTCGATAACATAGTCGTAGTTTTCAAGACAGAACGATGCGGCTGTGTCTTCAGAATAGAACTGATGCAGCGGAGTGACGTTGCAGTGTGGATTGATTTCTCTAATGCGCTCGGCCATGGCATCTACTTTGATCTGACCGACAGTAGCGGTCGTGGCCATGAGCTGGCGGTTGATATTGGAGTCGCAAACTCTGTCGGAGTCGACAATTGTGATGTTTTGCAGACCTGTGCGGACAAGGCTTTCGACGCACCAACTGCCTACACCTCCGATACCGAAAACGATGACACGAGCCTTGGCCAGTGCTTCCATGCCTTCGTTGCCAAGAAGCAGGCGGCTTCTATGAAATGTTGACTCTGACATAATTGCATTTTAGATTGGACTAATGCAAAGTTAACAAAAATTGAGGGAGAGCGAAATCTTGCGATAATGCTCTCCCTCGGGGATAGTTGAATTGGTTGAATGTATCAGTTGTTTTCTGGACGGAGCTTGCGCACAGTCACTGCTGTCTGCCACATCTCGCTCTCACGGAGTGCCTTGAGCTCTTCTTCAAGGCGGTCGCGATAGTCTGGACGTGAGTTGGAGTCAATTGATTTCTGGGCTTCCGTACCTTCCTTGACGCTTTGGTAGAGCTGTTTCACAACGGGTTTGATCGCGTCGTGGAACGGTCCCATCCAGTCGAGAGCACCACGCTGAGCGGTAGTGGAGCAGTTGGCATACATCCAGTCCATGCCTTTCTGTGCGAACAGTGGCATGAGCGACTGGGTGAGCTCCTCGACAGTCTCGTTGAATGCCTCGGAGGGTGTGTGACCGTTTTCACGCAGAACCTCGTATTGTGCGAGAAGGAGTCCCTGAATGGCTCCCATGAGCGAGCCGCGCTCACCGGTGAGGTCGCTGACAGCCTCACGCTGGAAT
>JAIDKP010000064.1 GCA_029051445.1 Muribaculaceae bacterium
ACTGGATTTTCCGTGCTGACTTCGACTGGCAGCCGAACGATGGGAACCGTGTGCGTTTCGGTGGCAACTACATACTCACTCATTCCTGCCGGCAAGAACCGACCGTAACTATACTGTCGGTACCACACAGACTTTGACCCGGGATTCGACATGGTCATACACTGCCAATGAAGCCAACATCTATTTCGAGGACGATTGGCTGATAAGTGAAAAAATCAGAATGAATGCAGGGCTACACCTGTCGCTGTTCAACATAGACGGCAAGACCAATTACGGATTCGGGCCAAGACTGTCTTTCAGTTACCGACCGTCTGAAAACTGGGCTGTAAAAGCCGCCTATGCACGGACAAATCAGTATGTGCATCAGCTTTCCCAGACATATCTGTCGTTGCCGACAGACCAATGGGTGCCTATTACCGGTCAATTCAAGCCTCAGAACGCCGACAAAATTTCAATTGGCGCGTACTGGCAGTCGGATAACAAAGTATTTGGAGCATCAGCCGAAGGATACTGGAAGGTGATGCGTAATCTTGTGGATTACCGGGATGAATATTATCTCCAACCTCCGACTGAGATGTGGAATGCCCAGCTGTGTTCAGGTAAGGGAACGGCGAAAGGCATCGATTTCAAAATAGAGAAGCTCTATGGAAAACTGACAGGCCATATTTCCTATTCACTCGCGTGGTCTGACCGCACTTTCCCCGACAAGAACGGAGGTCTTACGTTTCCAGCCCGTTTTGACAACAGGCATACAATCAACATCCTGCTCAACTGGAATATCAGTGACAAGGTGAGCCTCAATGCCGCATGGACGGGACATTCCGGCAACCGGTTCACACTGCTGCCACAGGTATGGGAGTCCCCCGGTTTCGGCAACAGCTACACTGGCGACGAATCACCTTTGAAGACAATGGTCAACAACTATCAGTTGCCTTTCTATCACCGTCTCGACCTTTCCTGTACGATGCGCAACAAACGCGGTTACTGGACTTTCGGCCTTTTCAACGCATACTGCCACATGAATACCGTAGCAATCCGGCGCACATATAACAATGCCAATCGCCCGGTATTCCAGAAAGTAAAACTATTACCCATAATTCCCTCAATTTCCTACACATGGCAATTCTAAGATACATAATACCGATATTGTCAGTCTTTTTGCTGACAGGATGTTACGAGGACTTCAATCCGGAGATTGACACCAAGCCGGTGCTTTGCCTGAACTCCCTGATAACGGCCGGAAAACCGATTGAGGTGGATGTTACCCATACATGGATGTTCAATGATGAAAAATCGGAGATAAACCATGATGTCAAGGATGCTACTGTGACCATTCTCGCCAACGAGAGGATTGTCGGCTCTGACTATCTGCCGAAAGAGGGAGACAAGATCCGTATTGTCGCGGATAGTCCGACCTACGGAACAGCTATGGCAGAAGTAATTGTTCCTTTTGCTACTCCTATCGGAAATGTGAAGGTTTCTCCAACAGTCACAAACATCTGGGAGAATAATGAACACTATGAAATGCTGGCAGATATAACTTTCAATCTCAGCATTGAGATGGATGTAAGCGACCGTGCTGATATTGACAATTACTATCATTTCGGTTATAATTGGTCCAGCCCTATAGATACCGACGGCTCGCAGAAGTTATATATCGGGGCTTTCGAGTATAATTCCGACCCGATATTCAAAGAACACATCGGAGTGTTCGAGACTGTAATGGGTAACGATGAGGATACGAATTTTGAATTCTTCACCGACCGGCAGTTCCCCGGCAGGACATATACCCTGCATCTGAATTTCTCAAATAATTCATTCCGCGTAAAGTCACAGGAGTATGATGAGTCTCTGCTTGAATGTGGCGTGAATCTCTATCTTACTACAGTCTCGAAGAGTTATTATAGCTGGGCGGTGTATAAATGGCATGTCGATGAAGGTATCGTCGGAGACCTCGCGGACATCGGTCTTGCCGAATCAAAGTGGGGATATAGCAATGTTTCTACAGGCGCGGGGGTCGTGGCAGCACAATCATCATCCAAGTTTACGATAGATTTGAAGGAATTTCTGAAAACGACATTAAACAGCAAATAAGATGAAAAAGTTACTTTTAATCACGACCGTGTTGTTCACTGTTATCTCGTTTACTTCCTGCAAGGAATATGACCCCGTCCCCATGATATGGGAGTTCTACAACTATGATTGTGAGGCTGTCTCGGCAGTCTATGCACCTGATTATGTCAATCAGGTGGCAATCGCCGCATCTCCGGAGTATAACGGCGACATCACTCTGAAGTGCACCAACTACCTACAACTGTCAATCATTCCGGATTATGTCACTGGTACATCCGACAATGTAGAAGTCGGATACACTTTATCTAAAATTGATGACACTACAATAAAAGTGACATTCAAGCCTATAGAGAAAGTAACCGATGAAAGCATCTATGGATACGTTATTGTAGAGGGCATAAATGGCAAGGACGCCAATTCCACCAATATTTCAATAGGTCGAGTAAAAAAGTAGAAAGAGGAACCATACTTTTAAACAGTTTATAAAACTTCCCTAAAAGTAGTATATTTGTAATTGTACAGCCTGCGGGTGCTCAAGCGACTTTCTCGTTAGCACACCGGAGGCTGTACGAGCCTATTGAACTACAATGTAAAGTTATGCATAACGAAATTCTATATATTCTTTTGCCGGACTATGCGGCGCATGAGGCGGTGTTTCTTTCGCAGGCTATCGCTTCCGATGAATATGCGATGAAGGAAAATCCGAAGTATGTCAATAAGGTGGTTGCCCCGACATTGGAGCCGGTGAAATC
>JAIDKP010000065.1 GCA_029051445.1 Muribaculaceae bacterium
CATACAGGTACCGGTATGCTCTGCCGCATGGCTCCCGAAGAACGACAAAAAAGAAAGCGAGAAGAAAAAAGACGAACGTCCAAACATACTCAACCGTTTCATCGAGCGTGTTATCGTCTTTCTTATCGGACATAAGACTATTTCATTCATTACAGCTGTCGGTGTGCTCTTTGCGGCCGGATACTCGATGAAGTTTGTACGCAACATCTTCTTCCCCGATTTCGACTACAAGCAGTTTGTGCTTGAATGCTATTTCCCGTCGCAATCAGACCCTGATGCCGTGACTGCCCGTATGCTTGAGCTCAGCGACAGCGCTCTTGCATTTCCCGATGTCGAGCGTGTGGCACTCTCTACCGGAGGCGCTCCGGCACGATACTGCTTTGTACGTCCGATGCCGTCGGGAGGCAACAACTATGCCGAGCTGATAGTCGATACTCATGACTTCAAGACCATGCAGAAGCTGTCGGTCGATCTTCTCGCCTACCTGCGTTCAATCGCCCCCGAAGCCTACATAAGATCAAGAAAATACAATTTCTCGATTTCGTCGACACACACGATAGAAGCTGAATTCAGTGGCCCTGATCCCGCCGTTCTGCGCCGCCTGAGCGCACAGGCCGAAGCAATAATGCGCGACTGCCCTCTTATCGACCCTTATTCAGTACAGAACAACTGGAACGCACCTATGCACCAGCTCACGTTCAACTACTCACAGGAAGGGGCGCAGCGTGCCGGAGTCTCAAGATCGGATGTCGCAAACGCCCTTCAGGCCGCCACCGACGGATATGCCGTCGGAGTCATAAACGATCAGGACAAGATGGTGCCGGTCTACGTCACCATGCGCGAAGCCGATGGATCGCGTATCAGCGACCTCACTACCATACCGGTGTGGAGCCAGCTGAACATACACGTGGATCCGTCGTCGGTAGCCGGACTCCTAAGCGGAGCCACTTCGCAGCATGAAATCGCCGACAATCTGTTCAAAACCACAATCATGAGCAATGTGATCGACAGCACCGGCATAGTATGGAATGAAAATCTCATTTCAAGATACAACGGACGCCGATCCATCGAGGCTGAAGCAGATCCCGATCCTTTTAATCCTGATGCATCTCCGGCATCGGTCATGGCTCTCATCAAGCCGGCAATTGACTCCATACCGCTTCCTCCGGGCTATCACATGCGCTGGGTGGGAGAACTGGAGACATCCGAGGAGTCAAACCAGACTCTGATCGGATTCATGCCCCTGATCATGATTATAATCTTCTCGGTACTTCTGCTTCTCTTCAACCGCTGGAAAAAGGTGTTCCTCATACTCATCTGTTTCCCGTTTGTACTGTGTGGAATCGCGCCTCTGCTCCTCATCACCGACACCCCGTTCACATTCATGGCAATCCTCGGATTTATGGGACTTATAGGTATGATGGTCAAGAATTCGATTGTACTTGTAGATGAAATAAACAGACTGACGACCGAGGAAAATGTCCCGGAATACGATGCTGTGATACGCGCGACCCTCTCACGCGTCCGTCCTGTCATGCTTGCATCGATAACAACTATTGTGGGACTTATTCCGCTGATCAACGATCCGATGTACGGATCATTGGCCGTAACCATTATCGGCGGACTGTTTGTGGGAACAATCGTAACCCTGATGCTGCTCCCGCTGTTCTATTCAATATTCTTCCACGTAAACAAAAAAGCCTGATGAAAATCAGATATATATTTCTTGCCGCAGTTGCCGCCTTATCGGGGACTATGGCGGCCGAAACAATCAGGTTTGACCGCGACCAGTGCCGGCAGATGGCACTTGACGC
>JAIDKP010000066.1 GCA_029051445.1 Muribaculaceae bacterium
GGCCACCTCAATGCCTACAACCGCGATTACTGGACTCCTGATACAACAGGAATCCTGTTTGAAGACGGCAAACGATACAAAGAGGGTAAAAAACGCGATGATTCAAGCGTGAAAGAGTCTCTTAACGGAGAGCTTGACAACTATCAGTTCTCGGCACGGGCCGTTGTCGACCGATACAGCAACGCCGACATGCCGCTTGGATGGGTTCTTCCCAACGATGGATACGGAGCCGGATACGGACAGACAGGCTCGCTCGACGGCAACGTGGCAAACCTAAAGGAATTCGGAGACTACGCGCGGTCAAAAGGCGTGGAGATAGGTCTTTGGACACAAAGCGACCTGCACCCCAAAGAAGGCATTGAGCCGCTTTTGCAACGCGACATTGTCAAGGAGGTCAGAGATGCAGGAGTTAGAGTGCTTAAAACCGATGTCGCATGGGTCGGATGGGGTTACTCGTTCGGACTCAATGGCGTTGCCGATGTGGGACAGATTATGCCATATTATGGCAACAACGCACGTCCGTTTATAATCTCGCTCGACGGATGGGCCGGCACACAGCGATATGCCGGAATATGGACCGGCGACCAGACCGGCGGAGTGTGGGAATATATACGTTTCCACATACCCACATATATCGGATCAGGACTCTCTGGGCAGCCCAACATATCATCGGATATGGACGGCATATTCGGCGGTAAAAATCCGATAGTAAACATCCGCGACTTCCAATGGAAAACATTTTCTCCCATGCAACTCAACATGGACGGATGGGGAGCAAATGAAAAATATCCGCAGGCACTTGGCGAGCCCGCCACATCAATCAACCGCTCATATCTGAAACTGAAATCACAGCTTCTCCCCTACACATATACCTATGCCAGAGAAGCTGTCGACGGCATGCCGCTGATACGTGCGATGATGCTCGACTACCCCAACAGCTACACACTCGGCACTGCGACCAGATACCAGTACATGTTCGGCCCCGACTTCCTTGTCGCACCTATATACCGGAACACAGGAGCTGATGCCGAAGGCAATGACATACGCAATGGCATTTACCTTCCCGAAGGATCATGGATCGACTTCTTCTCTGGAGAGAAAATCGAAGGCGGACGCATCATAAACAACTTCGACGCTCCACTTTGGAAACTCCCCGTATTTGTAAGAAGCGGTGCTATAATTCCACTTGCAAACCCCAACAACAACCCCTCGGAAATCGATAAAAACCTGCGCATATACATGCTGTATCCCGACGGATTCTCTGAAATGACTGAATATGATGACGACGGAGAGACCGAAGCCTACCGGAACGGCGTGTATGTGACGACTCGCATCACATCTGACGTGACAACCAAAGGAGATGCAGTCATCACCGTCGATCCGGCAGAAGGTACATTCAAAGGATTCTCACCCGACAAGGCGACCGAATTCATTGTAAACCTTACAAAAGCACCTCGGGATGTTGAGGTCGCAATAAACGGCAAAAAGGTAAAACTGACACGTGTCAACAGCCGCGAGGCACTTGACAGCGGCGAAAACGTCTGGTACTACGATCCAGCTCCGCAGCTCAACAGATTTGCGACAGAAGGAACCCCGTTTGCAGAACTGGACATCGTCTCAAACCCGCGTCTATATGTGCGCCTCGCTCCCGCCGATATTACCAAAACGACAACACGCCTTACAGTCAAGGGATATGAGTATGCGACCGAAAATACACGCCTCAGATCCCACGGACAGCTTTCAGCTCCGGCGGCAGCCATATCCGCTGAAAACATAAAGCCATACTCGCTTATCCCGGCCTGGAGCAAAATAGACAATGCCGACTACTATGAAATCAGGTTTGACGACATGATCTATTCCACGATAACAGCCGACAGCCTCGAGTTTGCCGATCTCACACCGGAGACCGACTACACATTC
>JAIDKP010000067.1 GCA_029051445.1 Muribaculaceae bacterium
TGGTTGCCGAGGGTGACGAGGCACAGGCGCGGCACCTGAGCCGGTTTTTCAAGACGGGGCCGGGGCAATATGGCGAGGGTGACTGTTTTTTAGGGGTGAGGGTGCCTGAGACACGCCGGATCGTGAGTGAGTACAAGGGGCGTATAGGGGTAGAAGATGTGAGGATACTTACTGAAAGCCGCTACCATGAAGTGCGGTTGGCCGGATTCCTTTGTCTGATCGATATTTACAATGCAGCTAAACGGCGCAGGGCCGACTGCCGCGAGATCGTAGACATATATCTGAGTCTGCTCGACCGTGGCAATAATTGGGATCTGGTCGATGTGATCTCGCCTAAGATTTTGGGTGACTATCTTGTGACACATGCCGATGAGCGTGGTCTGCTCTATGAGCTGGCGGCTATGGAGGGGCGACTATGGCATCAACGTGTGGCTATGGTGAGCTGCTGGACTTTGATAAGGGAGGGGGAGTATGACGATGCGTTGCGGCTTGCCGAGGGCTTTCTGAATCACAAGCATGATCTGATGCACAAGGCTGTGGGATGGATGCTGCGCGAGGTGGGGAAGCGTGGCGGTGAGGATGAGTTATATGGCTTTCTTGACCGATATGCCAAGGAGATGCCACGCACCATGCTTCGCTATGCTATAGAGAAGCTGTCGGCCGAAGACCGTGCGCGCTATATGGAGCGGTAAGGAAAAAACTCACGGATGAAAGGAATGTCGCGCCGGGCTTGTGAAGCGGGGCGCGACATTGTTTTGTAGGCGGATATATTGTGCCGTTGGTTCTCAGGAGTAGAGGAAGCGCTTTATGGAGTGCTTGGGAGTCTTGGCGAAGGGAGTGTCGCGTAACTCGATCTGCGATACTTTGCTGTAGGCCTGTAGCTTTGAGTTTAGCTGGTTCAGGTTCTCGTCCATTAATTTGCCAAGCGCCTCAGTGGAAATGTTTTCTTCCTTGATTTTTTTCTCGTCGGGGTAGACGAGAGCTATAAGGCGGTTGTCGCGTGCGACGACAAGGCATTCCTCGACATAGGGGAGACGTTGCAACATGGCTTCGATCTCCTCGGGATAGATATTCTGACCTGATGGGCCGAGTATCATGGTCTTGTTGCGTCCGCGTATGTAGATAAGTCCGGAATTGTCGCGTGTGACCATGTCGCCTGTGCGCATCCATCCGTCTTTGTCGATGGTCTGCGCCGTTGCTTCTGCATTGTTATAGTAGCCGAGCATGACGTTGTCACCACGCACAAGGAGTTCGCCCGGTTTGTTGATCGGATCATGCGAGTCGATGCGTGCCTCCATGCGGTCGACGAGTCTTCCGCAACTTCCCTGACGACGATTGTTCCACGGTGCATAGGCGATAAGAGGAGCGCATTCGGTCATTCCGTATCCGATGGTGAATGGGAATTTTATGCGCATGAGAAATCTCTCGACAACGGGGTCGAGCGCAGCACCGCCTATGATCATTTCATGCAGATTGCCTCCGAAGACATCAAGCAGCTGCCGGCGTATTTTTCTGCGCATGATGCTGCCGAGTCCGGGTGTGTGCCACATGATTTTCATCTTTGGCTCTTTGAGTTTCGGAAAGACCCGTGTCTTGATTATCTTGTCGATGATAAGCGGCACGGTGATAATGAGTTTGGGCTTTGCGTCGGCAAATGCCTGAAGCAGAACCGATGGTGACGGAATCTTCCCGAGGAAGCGTGTGTGTGCGCCAACGGCAAAGGGAAAGAGGACTTCGACGAGTAGCCCGTACATATGGGCCATCGGGAGGATCGAGACGATGCCATCGCCAGCTTTGAGATAAGGCATCATGTCGAATGCAAACTGAAGGTTGGAGACGAGTGCCCTGCGTGGTATCATCACTCCCTTGGGATTGCCTGTCGAGCCGGAGGTGTAGTTGATGAGAGCAAGCTGTGCCGGA
>JAIDKP010000068.1 GCA_029051445.1 Muribaculaceae bacterium
GCCGCGCCGCGATAGTTTGTCCAGACCACACCAAGCCCGACGAGAACCGCAAACAGCAGAGCCGACATCGTGTCGATAGTCGGGAAACTCAGATTCACAAGCGGTTCCTTAGGCAAAGCGATCACATCGGCCTGAGATCCGAAATGAAACAGCGGAACAGCCACGCGGCTCACAGCCATCGAGAAAAAAGCCGCACCGATCGACGACAGATAAGCCAGAACCATCGTAAACACAAGCAGTCGCGTCACATTGCCGCTCAGGCGCGTGATCGACGGGGTCACACAGGCAAAAATCAACAGAGGCACCATGAAGAAAATAACCTGGCCGGTAGCCTTTTTAAGCGACATAAGCACCTCGCGCGCCACTATCACCGCATCGCCCTCGAGAAGCCTCACACCATACCCTGTCAACGCCCCGGCCGCTATAGCCAGAATCAGCACTACCGCCGTGCTGCCAAGCAATTTCTTCATATCTTAGATTATCTGTTTTTCACCGATGCGTATTCAAACACCGCCTCACCGTTTCCCTCATGATACAGCCCCGGTCGCGCGACACGGTCCCATCTCACAAGACCGCGCTTCATCCCGTCGGTCATCCCGTCGGCGACAGGCATCCACACCTTTCCGTCGCAACTCCAGGCGAAACCCGCTGGTATCCCCTCCTCCACTGTCATTCTCACATGTAGCGCACCGGCGGCTCTCACCGGCTCATCGACAAGCACATTCTCTTTGCCATCTCTCACCGTTTTCAGCTTCAGTCGGTCCCCCACACAACCAAATGCCAGATAGTTGTCGCCGTCGCCATACATCGTCACACCCTTCCAGTCACCATTGCGGTTTACCACAGCCGTAGTCAGCTCGTAGTCGGTATCGGTTGGCCTTACGCAAAGTGCTGTACCGCCATTATATCCCGGCTTCGCATCACCACAGAGAGTCAGACGTCCATTTTCTGTCACAGCCCTCACATCGGCCCACGGATAATTCCATGTCCACTCCATCCGAAGCTCATTACCGGTGAAATCGTCATAGAAGTCAGCCACAGGTTCCTGCACTCCGGCCAACGAAGGCATCGGCTGAACAAGTCGCGCATATTCACCGGTCACAAAATAAGGCCATCCGTCCTCACCGATTCTCATCTCCTGCAGGTGCGGCTGACGACCCACATAGAAGTCCGCTCCCTCCGAGTAGGCGTGGCAGAGATAATATATCCTCCCGTCGGGAGTCTGTGTGAGCGTCCCGTGACCTATCGACTTCACCTCATCGCTGCCGTGCAGTATCGGGTTGCCGGCATATTTCTCATACGGACCTTTCAGATTTTCCGACCTTGCCACCGACACTGCGTAGTCGCTGTCAGCGCCGCAGCATCCCCTTATGGCATAAAGCAAATAATAGTAGCCGCCATGTTTAAACCAATGCTGTCCCTCCATCCCCTGACGTTCATCATCGCGGAGCAGACTGAAAGGTTCGCCGCTCAATTTCAGGCCGTCGGCAGTAAGGCGGGCTGCAAGCAGTTCGATCGGACGCTTGTCAAGACCATAAGCCTTCCAGCTGATATATAGGTCACCGTTATCCTCAAGTATGAAAGCGTCGATAGCTTCTGTACCATACTCCACGACCGGGCCGTGATCGGTGAAGACACCGGTCGGGCTATCGGCCGTAGCCACACCTATATACGATGTACCCGCCTTGTTTCTTGCCGTATAGTACACATACACCTTACCATTGTGGCAGTACCATTCAGGAGCCCAGAACGATGAAGTCGTCCATTCCGGCTGTTGCTCAAACACATGCCCCGTCTGCTTCCAGTTCACAAGATCATGCGACTCGAAAACAGGGTAAAACGGCGCCCACTCCGACGACGTTCCCATAGCATAATACATGTCGCCATACCTCATTACCGACGGATCGGCAATATCACCCCGTATCACCGGATTAGTAAAATAAGCCGTACTCTGAGCCGCCACCGTTGTAGCACTGAGAGCAAATCCGGCAACCGCAATCAGAATCTTGGTCATCTTCATATCAATCAGAACTTGGAGATCAATGTCTGAAAACAAATATAGCCCATTACATACATTTATACAAATATGGCATCCGCCCCGGCTTGCTATCTAACCTCCCCTTTCAGATTCGCCGGGTCATACGCCACATGCATCGCCGGCTGTTGTTCTTACACAAAAATATGTTACTTTTGCAAAAACAGGTGAGATTGAATAATGATAAAAAAAATTGTCCCTATTCTTATAAATCCGTTACTGTTGTTGCTATTTCTGGCATCGTGTGGCCACGGCACGAAACACAAGCTCGATATGGCATACCGGCTTCTTGACGAGAGTCCCGACAGCGCCTATATTACTCTGCGCGAAGTCGACTACACCGATCTCGACACCGACTCGCTCAGAGCAAAATACATTCTCACCAAAGCCATGATTCACAAAGGCATCGGGCGTTCGCTCGTGACCGATACGCTTCTTAGCGATGCTGTAGCCTACTACTCCTCGGTAGGCGATACAGCCAACTGGTTAGAAGCATCGCAGTTATTGTCACGTTACGATGTCGCCGTAGGTAATCCGATAAGTGCCTTTCAGCGGCTCGACAGCATCATCACGCTTGTCGACGATCCCGAACTTCTATGGGACATACACCTGAATGCCGTTGAAATAGCCGATGACGCGCAGAATCCCGACGCGCTCTACGCTCATGCCGACTGGCTCGCCAACCACACCGACAACCCTGTGGAGATCATCGACTTCATGACAGCCAAAAGTTTCATCGATTACACGCAGGGCAACTTCAGCAGAGCTGTAGCCGCATTCGACACCATAATAGCCCGGGGCTATCCCGATCAGCTTTCACCCATTGAAGCCGCCGACTTCCTTTATAATTATGCTGATCTTATCGATGGCGCCGGTTATCATCGCGAAGCTGTTGAATTACTTGAGAAGGCACACCGTAGCACTGAGACGACCGACACTGTCACATTGGTATCCCGCACCATCACAGCGGCCAAGATCTATGCCAACGCCGGCGATCTCGACAAAGCCATGGAATATCTCGGGCGCATCAACCACGATGCCACCATCACCGTGTTTGAAGTCTACATGTTTCAGGCCATCCTGAAGGCCGCTATCCAGTTTAGGAAGACGGGAGTATTCCCGACCGATCTCATGTACCGCACGTCAAGAGCCGTCTACAAGCGGCATCTTGCCACCGAGCTCGACCGTTACACGGCATTGGAGTCAGTCCTTGAGCTCAACGAGGATAAATACCACCTGCAATTACAGAAACATCGCCTGTGGGTGCTTGTCTCATCAGTCACCCTTCTGCTTGTCATAGGTTGCGGTGTCGGCTACATCATCATGACGCGTCGCAAGCAGCGTTTGGTCGAAGCCGAGGAGCGTGCCGAAACTCTCGCGCAGATGCTTAAAGATGCCGAGAAAGCTGAGACAGGCGGCATCGACCGATCAGCGGCCGACAAACTGAAAGCCTCACTGCTGCGTCAGATCGGCATTATCAAGACCTTTGCCGGAGCGCCGACGCAGCAGAGCCGCGACGCGCTCAAGAAAATCTCAGGCGTGAGTCTGGGTGCCGACTCGGTCGAGACACTTGTAGACTGGCCAATGGTCTATTCGATGATCGATGATCTCTACGAAGGTTTCCATTCAAAACTCCTCAACGCTTATCCCGACACATTCACCGACAAGGAGCTTCAGATCATCGCTCTTCTCAAAGCCGGTTTCTCCACAAAGGAAATCGGCGTGCTCACCGAGCAGTCATCGGCCACCGTCTACGTCCGCAAGACATCAATCCGCAAAAAGCTCCATACCCCTGAAAACGGCGACTTCATCGCTCAGCTCGACGATCTTTTTACCGGAAAAAAGAGCCATTAAGACGCGCATGGCCGCGATTTAGACTTTAAGCACAATTCAAAGCTGACAATCAACGATTTGCATACTTCATATTAAGACTTTTTATTCCCTCATTTAGACGGCATAATCCCCTTTTACGGCATAGTTTTGCAGCATCACGATTCACCGTGATCCCGATGATGTATAACCCGATTAAAACCCGTAAAAGATGAAAACGATCCTTATTTTTGCCACCATGTTCATGACACAGGTCATCTGTGCAGTGGCGCAGAACATCACTGGAAAAGTAGTCGACGACAACGGCGCACCTCTAAGCTTCATCAATGTCGTGCTTCTGCAGAGCAGTGATTCCACCTTTATAGCAGGAACAATTACCGACGATAAGGGCACCTTCTTCTTCGAAAACCCGGTGAAGCTGCCGGCCATTCTCCGGCTTTCGGCCATCGGTTATGCCACTGCCACGCGCGACATCACTTCAGGCGGTAATCTCGGCACCATCGCCATGGCGACACAGAGCGTGGAGCTTGGCGAAGTGGTAGTGAGATCGCAGCGCCCTGTCACAGCCATTAAAAACAATGCACTTGTGACCACCGTTGCAGGTTCTCAGCTCGAGCACGCCGGTACAGCCAACGATGTACTCACTCAAGTGCCTATGGTGCTCGGTCGCGACGGTAATTTCGAAGTATTTGGCAAAGGTTCGCCACTCATCTACATCAACGGCCGCCAGGTTCACGACATGAACCAGCTTGCGCAGCTCAGTTCTGCCGATATCAGAAACATCGAAGTCATTACCAACCCCGGTGCAAAGTACGATGCATCAGTCAAGTCCGTCATCCGCATCAACACCAGGAAGTCTCAGGGCGAAGGCTTCAGCGGCAACATACGTGCTCAGGGAGCGGTGCAGCAGGGATATTTCACCAATATCGATCAGGGAGGACTCAAGTACCGCACAGGCGGCCTCGACCTGTTCACCAACTTCGGCCTGATCACCGGCAAATTTGCCGGCGACCGTGCCGGTTCCATCATCACACGCTCCACCACCTTGTGGGATCAGCGTTTCCGCCAGCAGGGCTACCTCCACTCCAATGAATTCTTCGGCAAACTCGGAGGCTCCTATCTCTTCAACGAGCGTCACTCAATCGGTGCATACTACAATCACAGCTTCGTCCATTGGAACACCCGTCATAACGGCATCAACGAGATATGGGCCGATTCCTCACTCCGCGAACAGCTGTCTGCCAAGTCGCGCGGCAAAGAGTACAACCAGCCGCGCCATCACGCCAACCTTTACTACAACGGCACCGTCAGTCAGCTGGGCATAGATTTCAACATCGACTACATGTGGCGCAAGATAAGCAAGGATTCGCGCACCGATGAGACCGACCTGACATCAGGCAGCACATCCGTCGTAAACTCCGAGGGAATCAATCACGGGCAAAGCATCGCTGAAAAGCTCGTCCTCAGTTGCCCCTTGTGGAAAGGTGGACTGGAGTGTGGACAGGAATACACCTCGTCGCGCCTTTCGTCACACTACACCACCAACGCCACAGTCATTACC
>JAIDKP010000069.1 GCA_029051445.1 Muribaculaceae bacterium
TACAGACTGTCATAATAATTCTGTATTGCCGTTATCTCATCGTCTTTCAAGTTATTTCGTTCTGCAGAAAACTGAATACGGTTATATTCGGTTTCATTTTCGTGATCGTAATAATAATATACACGCCTATAGCATGACGGATAGTTCTCAATTACCGTTGAAATGGCTTCAGGAACTTCCCATCGTGGTGTGTCATCAGCAAAAACAGTTGCAGGCTGTAGCGATAGCAGCAATTGTAATAAAATCGGTTTAATTCTCATAGTCGGTCGGAAATGGTATCTGGAGGTCTATTTTTTCGCGAAGAGCGCCGGAGGTCATTTTATTGCGGTCAATACGGGATTCTGCATTTTTGATAAGATTTGCATAATTTTCATTTTCAGGTATATATTGCTGTGCATCGGTATGCTTCCCAAGCGGTAGTATGATTGCTGATATAATGCCCGCAGCAGCTCCGGTCCAATATAATATCGGACGTATGTGATATCGTATGAACGCCCGCAACACCAGCATACCGGATGGTTCGGTGTTATGTACCGACGAGCAGCGTGCTCTGCATGCCTGTGTGATCAATCTGTCGAATTCTTTGTCAGTCATAATGATTTTCGATTAATGATTTGAGACGCTGGCGTATGCGATGTAGCCTTGTTGCTGTCGCGCCCGGTGTTTTGCCTATGACATATGCAATGTCTTCGATGGAATACTCTTCATAATAGAACTGGTGTATGATCGATCTGTCTTCATGATCGAGTCTTGCTATCGCGTTCTTCAGAAATGAGATTCTCGGATCTTCTGTGTTGTCATGGGAAGATAGTGAAACAATGGCATCAGGAGGCACGCATTCAAGAGGCACTGTCTCGGTGCGTCTCTTTCTTAGATGCGAAATAGCGGTATTATGCGCTATACGCATCAGCCATGTTGTGAAGGCCGATTTCTGCGGGTCGAATTTTGATATTGACGAAAAAGCCCGAATAAATGTATCGTCTGTAACCTCGTCTGCATCATAATCATTGCCTGTCACGTCGAGTGCAAAAGCACGTATCTGTGCCCAATAGGTATCTATTGCAAGCCGGAATCCTTTGTTTTCCCCGGCTTTTATCAATGACACGATATGCTCTGCGCTTTTTTTCATCACTTTATTATACGCATTTCATACATGATATATTACATGATGCACATTAATTTTAAAAAAAAAAGCGCATCATCGAAGTGATGACACGCTTTATATAAGCTGATGAAAAGATTATCAGAGAGGACGAAGCCAGATGTTGCGGAAGCTGATAGGCTCGCTGGGGTCGCCGTGCGACTGAAGGATGATCGGTCCGTCGCCATGCTTCACGACACGGGGAAAACCGATATATTCAGTTGTACCCTGAATCTCATAGTCGTTAATGATAACGCATCCGTTCTGTATGACAGTTACTTTAGGATGTACTTTATATGTTCCGTCTTCATTGAATACGGGGGAGTTGTAGATGATGTCGTAGACATTCCACTCTCCGGGTTTGCGCATCACGTTGGCCATTGGCGCCTTCTGCTTATAGATCGAGCCGGTCATGCCATTGACATAAGTCTCGTTGTTATAGCAGTCAAGTATCTGAACCTCATACATTCCCTGAAGGTAAACGCCGCTATTGCCACGCACTTGACTCTCACCGGAAATGTTTTCGGGAATCATCCACTCTATATGAAGCTGGAAGCTGTCAAAGTCGTCTTTTGTCTGTATGTCTCCCTTTTTTTTGTTTACAGTGAATACACCGTCGTGAACATCCCATTCAGCGGCTTCTCCTGTACGTGAGCTTTTCCAGGCATCAAGGTTCTTTCCGTCAAAAAGAATAATCGCATCAGAAGGAGCGGAGTTTGTAGCAATGTCGCCTGGGGTTACGACTTTGGGCTGGGGGGTCCAGTATTCGCTCATGCCAGGACGCATTTTTTCGGGTTTAGGGTACTCTTTAGGGGCATCCTGTGCGGTTGCAGCAACTACTGCAAGAAGTGAGAAGGTAGAGAGTGCAATAAATTTATTCATAATTGAAATTGTTTTAAGAGGCATGTTAAATACCATTAGAGTTAAGAGATCGAATATCGTCAAGATCTACAAGATGATGAATGATCGCAAAAATAGTGAGAGCGGCTGACGAGTGTATGTTGAGTTTCTGACTCAGATTGCGCCTATGGGTTGTCACTGTATGTACTGAAAGAAATAGCCGTTCGGCAATTTCCTTGTTGGACATGCCGCAAGCAACCAGGCGTATTATTTCTTTTTCACGTGCGCTGAGGGTCTCGATCTGTTGTGGTGTCTTTTCCTGAGTTGCTGTTGCTTCGGTTGTGTCATCTTCAGTCTTGTTTTGGAACATATATGTTTTTTCCAACCGCTTTACAGCAGGTTCGAACAGTTCGTCTTCAATCGCACAGTGGGCAATGATTTCTTTCTCGCATGTGATTATGTCAAGCAGCGCCGAATTCATCATGTTGCTGTCGCGCTGCGGGACAAATCCTATTATAATGTTTTTAAGTTCCTGAAGTTTGCGCGCTACGTCATCGTGCTTGTCGCTGAACAGTCCGTTCGGGCAAATGTGTCCGCTATGCGAATGATTATCAAGTAGCTTGTCGATATAGCTGAAAACATTTTCATTTTCATGTCTCATGTGGCAGGAGATCTCTTCGACATACTCGTCAAAAAAACGGAGTAACAGAAGTGAAACCTCGATATCGCTGCCGCCATATGTGACAGCTTCTATGAGTTTACGGCGTATCGACGGTAGAAAGAAATCAAGAAAGTAGGTATGTGTGCCTTTCAGGTATTCCATGAGCGGGGCAACTTTCACAGCCGACGCGACGAATGGCCGCTGGCTGAGAAAGTTTGCTACCGTCAGGAATGTCTGTATGTCGACATCGTGCCGCTCACACACGTCAAGTACTGTAGAATCCCCGAATCCGATTGATATTCCGAAGTGACTTATGGTTGTAAGCAGCCTACAGTTGGCTGCGATCAGATCACGCAGCCGGTCGGTCTTGACAAACGGTTTAAGATGTTCTTGTACTGGTGATGCAGGCGACATGTCGATCTATAGTAGAGGTAAGATTACATATTCATGCCGCCATCGACCTGGATGACCTGACCGGTCACATAGCTTGAGAGGTCGGATGCGAGGAATGTAGCGACATTGGCGATATCTTCGGGCTTGCCTCCGCGACGGAGAGGTATTTTCTTGGCCCATTCAGCACGGACTTCGTCGGGGAGAGCGGCTGTCATGGCTGTCTCGATGAAACCGGGGGCAATTGCGTTAGCACGGATGCCACGTGAGCCGACTTCCTGAGCTATGCTCTTGGCAAGAGCGATGAGGCCAGCCTTGGATGCAGCATAGTTAGATTGTCCGGCATTGCCGTGCACGCCGACTACCGAAGCCATATTGATGATCGAGCCGCTCTTCTGGCGGAGCATGATGGGCAGTACTGCGTTTATGAAGTTGAAAGCGCTCTTGAGATTTACGGCAATGACAGCGTCCCACTGTGCCTCGGTCATGCGCATCATCAGTCCGTCCTTGGTAATGCCGGCGTTATTAACCAGTATATCAATGTGGCCGAAGTCTTTTTTGACTTCATCGACAACGGTTTTTGTCTGCTCGAAGTCGGCGGCATTTGAAGCGTATCCTTTGACTTTGACTCCAAGTGCGGCAATCTCGGCTTCGGTCTGTTTCGCATTCTCGTCAATAACAAGGTCGGTGAAAGCAATGTCGGCACCTTCCGATGCGAACTTTACAGCAAGAGCTTTACCGATGCCGCGTGCGGCACCTGTGATAAGAGCGGTTGATCCATCACGAATGTTCATTTTGAATAAGCTTTTTAGTCTGGATATATGATTTAATTTTTACGTTTGAGTCCCTCAATAAGGAACTCCGCTATTTTTTCTTCAAGTCCGGCAGGCTTTAGGCCGATATTTTCGTAGTTGTGGTTTACATAAGAATAATACAGCCCCTGAAGCGACAGAACAAGTGTCGATGCAAAACGTTTGGCCTGACGAGAGTCGAACTCTCCGTTTCTGACACCTTGCTCAAGCATAGACTGAAGTATGTCATTCTCCTTTTCAAGTGCAAGCTTGCGCACTCGTTCAATGCGCGAAAGATCGCGATTGAACAACAATCTGATTTTTTCGCTCATCGATGCCTTGTCATCGGCTTTAACCATGTTAATGCGCTCGATGATAAAAGCTTTTACTTTTTCGGTCGGCGTCTGTGCGGCATCAGCGACCTGCCTGATGCGGCTGACGAGCTGGTCACTCTCTCGCTCAAGTATGGAATTGTATATTTCCTGTTTAGATGCAAAGTAGGAATAGACCGTGCGACGACCACGCTCGGAAGCCGTGGCTATATCGGCCATAGTTGTATTTTCTATGCCTTTTTTTGCAAACAGCTGGCGAGCTACGTCCATCAGTTTGTCGCGAGTCTTTGATACCATTAAATGCTCTAATCTTGAGTGGATAACAAATGTTAAAACACAACGTGTACATGCAAATATAGCACATTCTTTCGGAAAACAGAAAAAAAGGTTAACTTTGCAATCGTCTCAAGTCAGATACCTATGGGAAAAATCATCGCAATAGCCAACCAAAAAGGTGGTGTTGGAAAGACAACTACAGCCATCAATCTTGCAGCGTCACTTGCCGGCGAGGGTAAGAAAACGCTCATTATTGATGCTGATCCTCAGGCAAACGCAACGAGTGGATATGGAATCGATCCGCGCACTATGTCGTCGTCGATATATGAATGCCTTGTCGACGGTTATCCGATGAAAGGATCCCAGGTCGCAACGTGTGTAGACGGGCTTGATCTCATCGGATCGCGTATTGATCTTGCCGGAGCGGAGCTTGAACTGATCGGCAAACCTGAACGTGAGAAGGTGCTGAAGAATCTGCTTGCCGGGGTCAAAGAGGACTATGACTATCTTCTCATCGACTGTTCGCCCTCGCTTGGGCTGATTACCGTGAATGCTCTTACCGCAGCTGACTCGGTGATAATTCCGGTTCAGGCCGAATATTTCGCCCTGGAAGGTATAAGCAAACTACTCAACACTATAAGGATCATCAAGTCTAAATTGAATCCGTCGCTTGAAATCGAGGGCTTTTTGCTGACTATGTATGATGCCCGTCTGAGGCTCGCCAATCAGATTTACGAGGAACTTAAAGGGCACTTTGCCGATATGGTATTTGACACGGTCATACCGAGGAATATAAAATTGAGTGAGGCTCCGAGTCACGGATTGCCGGCGATACTTTATGACCCGGAAAGCAGAGGTGCGACTTCACACATCATGCTTGCCAAGGAAATCATCGCAAATCATAAACACGGTTGAAAATGACGATGCCTGCATCAAGTAAAAAACGCAGTGCGCTCGGGCGTGGGCTTGACACACTGATCCCGATGGATGATGTGCCTGCC
>JAIDKP010000007.1 GCA_029051445.1 Muribaculaceae bacterium
GTCCCGGCTGGGGATTTGGCTGGGACTATGGCTGGTATCCCGGTTGGGGACATGGCTGGGGGCCTGTATGGGCCGGTCCGTCGTGGGGTGGCGGCTGGCATCGTCCGCGTCCTTCATCTCCCGGCTCAATGGCGGTGCATGGCTCAAACGGCAATCGCGGGCATATCGGCAATGCCGGTACTCGCCGCGGATTGGGTACGCGTCTTGGAAACAGTGTGCCGGCAAGCCGCAATCCGCAGGGCAACGGTATGATCAACAATAATGCACGCCCCGGACAGCGTCCCGGTGCGAATGTCAGAAATTCTAACCGTACTCCGTCGCGTAACAGCGGTGTGAACAACAATAACGGTTATCGTCAGTCTAACCGTAACACTGGTAACTCCAACAGTGGTCTCGGCACTCGTGGCGGCAGCAATTTCGGCGGTGGCAGCGGCTTTGGCAGCGGCTCGCGTGGCGGTGGTTTCGGAGGGGGCGGTGCTGCCGGCGGTGGCAGCCGTGGCCGTCGCTGACATTCACCCACGTATGTAGGTATGGAATGACAGATAAAGTTAATACACGTTTTAGCATTTGAATATACGACTCTACACACTATGAAAAGAACTACATCGTTGGCGCTCGCTGCATGTGTGGGCGGACTGATTACAGTCTCGGCGCAAAGTGCGATCGACGCCTACAGTCTATCTCAAAGAGATCTGAGGGGTACTGCCCGTTTTATGTCGATGGCCGGTGCGTTCGGTGCTCTTGGCGGGGATATTTCAACCCTTAATCAGAATCCTGCCGGTATCGGAGTTTACCGTTCGTCGGAGGTCGGCGTAACAGTCGATTTCGATATTCAGTCGGCGAAGACCTCGGATTATTTCAAGGATAACCACACCCATGTATATTGCAACAATTTCGGTTATGTGGGTGTTGCGTTTACCGGGAGTGATCTGATGCCTGTGTTTACGTGGGGCGCGACATATTCCCGTTCGGCTTCGTTTGACCGCGATTATCACGGGCGGTTTGAGACGATGCCTACTTCTTTGTCGAATTATGTGGCCAATTACACCACTGCCGACGGTATGGCTCCCGGTGATCTTCTTTTAGACAAGACGCAGAATCCCTATCAGGGTGTTAACGGAGTTTATCCTGACTGGCTCAGTATTCTGTCGTATAATGCCTATATGATCAATCCGCAGACTCCGACGAGCACAAGGTATAACGGACTGTTTCAGAACGGTTCTACCGGCAATTCGGAGTTTATCGTCAGGGAGCGTGGCGCTATTGACGAGTATAATGTGAATTTTGGCGGAAATTTTGTCAACAAGGTCTTCTGGGGCATAGGCATAGGCATATCCGACATCAAATATTCGCGTCAGGTCTTTTATGACGAGGAGATCCAGGGCGCGCGCATCCCAAATGCAAACGCCGACGGCACAGTGACCGGCAACGGTTATTTCGGCCTTGACAATTATAAACGAATCACCGGCAATGGCTTCAACTTCAAGGCGGGTGTGATTGTCAAGCCTGTTGATGAGTTCCGCTTCGGTCTGGCATTCCATACTCCAACGTATTATTCTCTCACACAGAGCTATGATGCTATAGCCAATTACTCTTATGAGTCGGGATATGAGAATTCGACCGATACTGATGTTGCGTATTTCAACTATCGTATGCGTTCGCCCTGGAAAATGATCGCGAGTGTGGCGGGAGTGATCGGAGGCCGCGGTATCCTGAGTTTCGATTATCAGCGTGACGCCTATGGCAATATGTCGCTATCGGATGGCGACGGCTACAAATATGACTATGTGAATGACAATATCAAGAGCTATTTCAAGGCTTCGAATACTTATCGTTTTGGAGCAGAGCTGCGTTTGACTCCGCAGTTCAGTGTGCGCGCCGGATATAGCTATCAGGACAGCAATGTAAAAGCCGAGGCCGCGGATCAGCGGATCGAGGTCGGTACGTCGGGAACAGATGCTTCATATACGTTTGACGGCACCACACAATACGGTACGTTTGGAATCGGATACCGATACAAGGCTTTCTATGCCGATATGGCGTATGTACACCGCTACCGTCAGTCGGAGTTCCACCCGTTTACGGCATGGGCCGACAGCCCGGAAATACCTGTAGCCAAGATCGCACAGCGTGACAACAATATAGTCGTGACACTTGGAGTCAAATTCTGACAAATCTGTACAGAGGATAGCAATATAAGATTGTCCGGCATTTCCCGAGAAGGTGGGGTGCCGGGCTTTTTTTTCATGAGCATTGAAAAAAATAACAGATGTAATGTAACAAATGTTGTGCCCGATCGTCAGTGTAGTATATGACACAGGAAGAGTTTACATCGATGGTGCGCAGCGAGCGACCGCGCCTTGTGAGGATGGCAAGCCGTCTTCTCGGCTCGGCTCATGAAGCTGAGGATGTGGCTCAGAGTGCGTTGCTCAAACTCTGGACGATGAGAGGGGATATCCCCAATATACGGACAGTCGAGGCCTACGCTACGATTGTGGTGCGCAATCTTTGTCTTGACTACATGCGTAGCCGTAGTGTCAGAAGTGCGGCTCCGATCGACGAGGTTCTGCCGCAGGCATCAGAGGAGCCGACTCCTGAGGAGTATGTCGAGCAGAACGACAGTCTTGATCAGGTCGAACGTATATTGTCAAAGCTTCCAACGGCACAGCAGGCGGTAATGAAGATGCGGCATGTCGAGGGACTTGAAATCGATGAGATCGCCCGGATCATGGATATGACAGAGGTGAATGTGAGAGTGATACTGAGCCGTGGACGCCAGCGTGTCAGGGATATGTTTTTTAAATTGCAGAAGTCATGAACAATATAGGTCACGAAGAAGCCCGATATCTAATGAACAAGTTTCTCGATGGAGCGACAAGCAATATCGAGGAGGCTCGTCTTCACGGGTATTTTATGAGCGGGCATGTAGCAGATGACATGGCGCCTTATGCCGAGATGATGGGTTGGTTTGCCGATCTTGACGAGAGCGGGTCGCGCGTTGACGCACCGAGGCATATGTCGTTGAGGCAGCGTGCAGTGTCGCGGCGCAGGTGGATTACCGGAGCGGCAGCGGCGGCAGTCATCGGTCTCGCAGTTACGGTAGGCGTTGTCAGGCCCGGTCAGGGTGGTGGATATGACCAGGATCTTCTTGAAATGTATGAGGGATCTTATATGGTGCGTGACGGAAAGAAGGTGACAGACCTCAACAAGGTTCTTCCTAAGATTCTTGAGATCGAACGCTGTGCGGCGAAGATGAGAAATGAGGCACGATCGGAGTTTACTTCGATACACGATGAAATGTATGATGAGTTGTATGAGGCGTGTGATTCCATTATAAATTGCATGGCAGCTGAAATCGGCCAGGAGGAGTTTTAGAGCGTCTCGGTAGAAAGATTGAATGCGGTGTGCGAAAAATATGAATGTTTAATTATGCAGATGAATAAAATGAGAAAATTACGTGTGTTGCTTGTGGCAGTCGCCGCTATGGTCTCGTTTGCGGCTTCCGCTCAGAACGATGAACTGAACCGATTGATCGAGAAGTATAAGAATCACCCTAATGTACTTTATACCGAGAAAAGAAATCCTGAGACAAAGCAGGTGATCAAAAAGGAAATCATTGTGACTATCTCAGGTGAAAAAGAAGTGAAAGAGCTTAGCAATGCTGTAGAGAGGTTTATCGAGAAGGGTGACGGCGTGACAGATCTGACCCGCACCAAGAACATGCTTGAGGTAAAGGCACAGACAAAGGATCGCCGTTACAGTGTGATGGTGACTAACAAGAAGGAAGATACAGCGACTCTGATCTATAGCGAGAAGCCGAGAGGTGATGAGGAGGTAAATGCTGCTCGTCTTTTCGAGGGTATAAAAGAGAGGGAAAAAGAAAAGAGGGACAAGAAATAGGTTACGACCCGTTTATGCAGCTTCAGCTGCCGTGGGTCTTGTTTAAACGAGCAATGGGCGTGCCGGAATGCACGCCCATTGCTATATGGTCAGATCGGTGATTATGTTCTGAACAGATTTATTTCTTCATGGTGAACGAGCGGGATGCGAGACGATAGTTGTCGGCAAAGAGTTCGACCATGTATTCTCCCGGTGTGAGGGCTGTGTTTACATCCCAGTATATTGTCACTCCTCCGATCTCCTGTCCGGCATATTCGATGTTTTTCTTTGCGGTGCAAGGGAGCGACGCTCCTTCAAACTCAAATGTTCCGGCGTTTCCGAGCAGGGTGCCTTCGGGGCTCGTTATGCGCAGATAGATGGTTTTCTCACCTACAGGTGTAGAGTTGTTCTGCGGTATTGTGAAGGTGACCATGAGCTGGCGTGCCTTTGTTACGTTTTTCTCTGTTTTGCCGTTCTTTTTCAGTCCGACAAGATTCAGTCCTGTGACGTTAAGTTTCTCGGCGAGCACCATGCGCTCTGACAGCTGCTCGTTTTTCTTGGATTCAGTGGCCACACGCGCGCTCAACTGTTGGTTACGTGTTCTCATCTGTGCGTTTTCGTCGCGCAGTGCGGCGTTCTCTTTGCCGAGTGAGTCTATCTGTGCCACATAGTGTCTCAGGATGCCCTTGAGTGTCGATATCTCGTTTTCAAGCTGCTTGATGCGCTTTGCGTTTTTTGTTTTTTCGTTGTTGAGTTCCTGGAGCAGTTTCTCTACTTTGGCGCGTGCCGCGGTGTATTTTTCAACGAGCGAGTCGTTCTGAAGCAACATGGACTGTCCTTCGTACTGCGCGAACTCGTGGTTCAGGGTCTCATACTCGTTTGACAGAGCGAGCTGGTCATTTGAAAGCTGAAGCTGCTCGTTCTGAAGTTCGAGCTCGTTCATCTTTGATGTGTTGACGGTAAGTAGCACTACAATAGCTACGATGGCGAGCGCAAGCGCCATGCCGAGGATGATGGTCAGACGAAGTTTCTTTAGTTTCTCTTTTTCTTCTGTGTCCATATCTTGTTGTTTGCTGTGATTTATTTCAGTTAAATTTCATTCTGGAATGTGAGCTCCACAACCATGTCGACGGTGTCGGCGGGTTTGTCGCCCGGCTTTAGTATTATGC
>JAIDKP010000070.1 GCA_029051445.1 Muribaculaceae bacterium
GTTGATCGCACTTGCAAATATCGACAACGCCTTCTCCGTCGCGGCATATGCCTCTGTCTGGTCGGCAAGCACTTTTGATTCTCTATAATGATTCAGACCAAAACCTGTCGCAAGCACGATAGCAACCGAGGCAGCCACACCAATGACACGACGCATGCTAAGGATTTTCACCTTTGGCATCTTATGCCGCTCGGCTGCCGCACAGGAATCAATCACTGCACTCAGACGCTCCTCAAACCCCTCTGGAACATCCGCCTCCCGAATTCCGGAAAAAGCTTCAAAAAAAGCCATCTCTGCTTTAAGATCATCCGGAAGATCCTCACCGTCTAAAAGCTCACGAAGACGTGCATCCTCCGCCTCGGTAGTCATTCCGTCGTAAAAGCGGGCAACCAAAGCCTTTATTTCATCACAACTTTTTGAGCTCATAATTCTGAATTGCCATGAATTGTTCCTTAATCTTTTTTCGTGCGCGACTCAACAGAGTTCTTATATTGCCTGCCGACATACCCGTCGCGGCCTCAATCTCCTCATAGGGGCAGTCACCAACATCGCGCATCACGATCACTTGCCGCTGATTGGGCGGGAGACGTTTTATCAATTCTGTCACCACCGACACCGCGTCACGACCCTCCACCTCGCGGCCTACATCCATGTCGCCCGCCACAGGCATGGTCTCATCTTCCGTCACCGAAATCGGCTTCCTGCTGCGCAGAGCGTTGAAACAGACATTCTTCAGCACCGTCACGCAGAACGCCTCCGCGTTGACTACCCGATCCAGCTCATCCCGACAGTCCCACAGCCTGAGATACGCATCCTGCACCATATCCTCGGCATCCTCCCGGTTTCCTGTCAGACTGAATGCGACACCATAAAGTCTACGATGGTAAGGCAGAAACCTTCGCTTGAACTCACTTGCATCCATCATGCTTCGGCACCTGGCTCTCAATCACGCCGGAAATATCATCCATACTGAACTTGCCGTTGATTTCCACAAGCGTGCAGTCATCGCCGCTTGTACACACCACAAGCATCTTCCTTATTTCATCCTTCTCGACCTTCGCCAGTATGCGCACATGCTCTCCATCATCATTCACTCTGACGATCTCTTCAAGACCACCGTTGCCAAGCGCGTCGACACGCTCCTTAAAACGCGACTTCACCGTCATGCTGCAATCATCCATATCAAGCACGCGCACCGACTTGACCTTACGCACAATCTTAGCCTCATCCCCAGAGACAAAAGCCCGGCTTAGCCACATCATGAACGGATTTACCTTAACATATGTGGCATTATCAGCCTCTGCAAACTCACTGAACACAGCATCGACATCATGCGCCGCAGCAGCAAAACCGCTTACAGTTGTCATCAACGCCACCAGCAGAATCATTATATATTTTTTCATCACAATATTTTTTTGAGTTTCAACATCACGGCCATCTCATGCAGCCGCCACATCAAGCGCGCTTACACTGTTAGAGACACAATCCGTACACAATTGTTACACCTCCCCGCAAAAATATTCGAAAAAATTATAACCCCGCCCGCCAACTGCCATAGCAGCCACATTAGCCATAGCACCGGTCAAAAGTAGGGACGCACGGCCCATGCATCTTCTACCCACTCCAAAGCTGCCATATAAAAAAAAAGACACCCCGCGCAAGCAAGGTGCCTTCCTGTTCTATTCCTCTACTGTTACTTCCAATAGCTCTCCTTCACAAAAGGAGCTTTCTTGAGATACTCGGCGCTCTCCTTCATTGTGCGATAGAGATCAGCGGTAGTGTCGCCATACGACGAACCCTCGACCTCCACAACGATACCTTCGGTACCGGCTGCATCAGTGTTGTTGAAGATAGCGTCATAACCCACCATACCGCTCTGGCCGACTTCGCGGTGATCCTTGATGTGGAGCAGACGGAAACGGTTGGGATACTTCTTGAAAAGCTCAACCGGGCTCGCTGCGCCACGCATCGTCCAGTAAACGTCCATCTCATAGAAAACGCTGTCGGGATCGGTATTCTGGATCATATACTCCAGCATGACCTGATCCTCGACTTTCTGGAACTCATGCGAGTGGTTGTGGTAGCCATACTTGACACCGGCCTCGGCACACTTGTGACCGATAGCGTTCTGATATTTCACATAGTTGTCAAGCTCGGCAAGGGTTCCGGGCACATTGCTCCAGGGAGTTACGATATACTCGATACCGGCAGCCTTGTGATCAGCGATAAGCTTGTCCCACATAGCCAGCTTCTCGGCAAAATTGCCCGACTTCATCTCTTCGTCGCTCATACCGAGAGTAGTGTGCGATGAAAGAGACTTCAGGCCGGCGGCCTCCACAGCAGCCTTGTAATCGGCCGGAGCCATACCGTAGAACTTACCTTCATTGTAGTCGTAGTTTGCAGCCTCAACCCATGTATAGCCCCACGAAGCGAGCGAGTCAAGTACGGGAGCGATGCTTCCGCCATTCTTAACCTGCTCGTCGATAGCCTTACGCACCGAGTAGAGCTGCACACCGATCTCCTTGTCGCCCTGATGGGCGTCACAGCAAACGGATTTCTCCCCGCTACAGCCGGTAGCAGCTGCAGCGAGGAGAGCTATGATTGCAAAACCTTTCAGTTGCATCACTGAAATGTATTAGTCAAGGATCTTGACGCGGATATTCTTGAACCAAACGTCGTCGCCATGGTCCTGAAGACCGATGTAACCCTCGTGGTTCTCACCGCCGAGATTGTTAAGCAGCTCGAAGGCGAGCGGCCACTTCTCCTGCGAGAACTTCGACTCCTGAAGCATATCGGTCCATGCCGGAGTCCAGAGATGGTACTCGACTGTGTTCTCACCGTTCTGGCCGTGAACTACAGTACCCTTGTAAACCATGATCTTAGCGGTGATCACCTCACCGTCACCGTTGAAGTTCTGGGGTTTGGCGGTAAT
>JAIDKP010000071.1 GCA_029051445.1 Muribaculaceae bacterium
TACTTCTACGACGGTTACTACGAAGACGGAATGTCTATGCAGGAGGCTGGAGACTACGCTTCGTCAATGGCACAGGCGCAGATGCGGAAGACCACCGACTCCAAAGGTAACCCGATATATGTTTCGCCGTTTAAATACATCGACGCGCCTTATGTGCTTCACGACGGACAGGGCAACCCCTACATGAACCCCGATACCGAAATCATCTGGGATCGCGAGGACTGGGATCCGTATATTGCCGGATTCTCGCGTAAGCTCCGCCAGGAATATAGCGTCGATGTTTCAGGCAGCATTGCAGCCGGAAACACCGACTACTTCTTCTCCGGAAGCTACCTCGACGACGGCGGATATGCCATGAACCAGTACTATAAGCGCTATACATTCCGTGCCAACGTCAACACCAACATACGAGACTGGTGGCGTGCAGGCGGAAGCGTAAGCTACAGCTCGTCACGACAGAACGTATCGGGAGCGTCACGAGCGATGAACTACTACACGTCGCTGTCAGGCCTCTACCTGCGCAACGAGGACAACACAGACTGGGTCTACTCCGAAAAGACTGGACGCCGCATGTACAACTACAACAAATACACCGGCAGTTTCTTTGGCATAAGCCCGCTTAACAATGGTGGAGATTATTGGGACAACCCCAACGACGAGTCATTCAACAACAACATGGGCAGCATCGTGACCTCCAACTTCTACACAGAGTTCACACTCCCCTTCAACCTGAAATTCCGTTCGGCACTCAACATCGACAACTACAACACCCGATCGATGGTCTATGATTCCGCAGTGCATGGTGGTGACCAGCTCGCCCCTTATGGCGTCACAGTGAAAACCAACGGAGGATATGCCGAACGCTACGACTACAACCAGCGTTCTACGACATGGAACAATGTTTTATCCGGCGAATGGAAAATCGGTGACAGACACACTGTCAACGCCCTCCTCGGTCAGGAATGGTACCAGTGGGACAGCCACTACGAACAAAGCTGGGGATCAGGCATCATGGAACTTGGAAAATATGAGCTCTCCAACACCACCAAAGAGTTTGGCGTATGGGGAGGACGGGACAGCTACGCACTTCTCTCCTACTTCGCGCGTGCCGAATACAACTACGACCAGAAGTATTATGCTTCGCTTTCATTCCGCGAGGATGGCAGTTCCCGCTTCAACCCCAAAAAACGCTGGGGATCTTTCTGGTCGGCAGGTGCAAGCTGGCGTATATCCAAAGAAGACTTCTTCAGTCAGGACAGCTTCATAAACAACCTGTCTGTCAGGGCAAGCTACGGCACCACTGGCAACGACAAACTCGTCAAACGCAAAGACAACGGTCTTGACGATGGCGAACTCCTATATGCATATCAGGCGACATATGGAGCCGATGATCTTTACCTCACATCAGGACTGAAACCGCTTACACTTGCGGCCAATGACCTGCGTTGGGAGAAAAACGAACAGTGGAACGTAGGTATCGACTTCTCGGCATGGAACTTCCTGAACGGTTCGATAGAATATTACTCACGCACATCCCGCGATCTTCTCTACTACATGCAGATACCGTCGTCGGCTCAGGTAGGCGGAATAACCGGCTATAACACCAACCTCGGAGACCTGCGTAACAGCGGATTGGAATTGACTCTCAGTGCTAAACTCTACTCCGATAAAGACTGGTTTATAACCATCGACGGCAATCTCTCGACTCTCAAAAACGAAGTCACACGTCTTGCGACAGATCCGTTCAACTTCTCCGGTGTCGCTTGCACATACCGCATGGAAGAAGGAAGCTCGCTATTCGACTTCATCGCTCCGCAGTACGACGGACTCAACCCCGAGACCGGTAAGCCGGGATGGCTTATACGCGACGGCAAAGGAGGCTGGGTACGCACAGAAGACACTGCAGCCGTGACAACTGCCGACTACATCAAAGTCGGATCAGCCATACCCACCCTGTTCGGATCGGTCACACCGACCGTACAGTATAAAGGCATAGACCTCAGTGCCATGTTCTACTACAGCTATGGCAGCTACATGAGCGATTATACATACAAGGAGCGCACACTAAACCAGGCCGGCATCGGCATGGACTGGGACCTCATACAGAACCGCTGGCGCAAACCCGGCGACAACAACCCCACCATGTACGGTCGTTGGTCGGCGCGAACCAACGGCAATGCCAAATACTCAACTGCATGGGTCTTCAAAAACGACTATTGGCGAGTGCGCAATATCACTCTCGGCTACACTCTGCCCAAAAATATCACACGCAAGGCCACAATCGAGAATTTGCGAGTCTACTTCTCGGCGACAAATCCATTCACATGGGGAGCTGCCAAAAACCGCAAGACCGACCCCGAAACAGGCATCTCAGGCAACACCTACAACGGCAACGATGACTATGACAATGGTGTGCAGGGATCACGCCGCATCTTCATGGGCGGCATCCAGCTCACTTTCTAAAATCAACTACTTAACCGACAACAACAAGACATGAACAAAATATTCAAGACGGCATTATCGGTTGCGGCGGCCGGCATGATCATGACATCGTGCGGCGACGCGCTAAATACCGGTTCCTATGTCGATATCGAAGACACCGAGGTAGTCAACTCGGTTCCGCAGCTGCAGAAAGTACTTGTGTCGACCTATCGTCAGCTACTTTTCAACTCCGATGGCGAAGACCGCGTGTTTGCCGGCATACCGGGATTTGCAATGTATCCCGACCTTTCCGGTGCCGACATTACTTCGACGCAGAACATGGGCGGCAACCAGTGCACAACCTACGAATACTCCAACAGCCGCACACAGGCTCAGGACCAGCCAGAAAAGATCTGGTTCATGTGCTACAACGTGATCAACCGATGCAACATCATCCTCAGCCATATCGACGAGGCTAACGGCGACGACACACAAAAGAAGCACATCAAGGGACAGGCCAAAGCAATACGCGCCCTCATGTACTTCAATCTGATCCAGAATTTCCAGCAGACCTATATCATCGCCAAAGAAAAGCGCGGTGTGATACTCCGTCTTCACGAGAATGATCCATACTCCATGCCTTTCTCGACAGTCGAGCAAGTCTACACTCAGATAGTCAGCGACCTCGACGATGCAAAGAGCGACCTGAACGACTACAGTCGCAACAACCCCTATGAGATCAACCTCGATGTTGTCAACGGCATACTTGCGCGCGTCTGTCTCGTGATGAACAACTGGCAGGGAGCCTATGACGCAGCCTCAGCCGCTTTCGCCAACCACTCGACACTGATGACTCGCGACCAGTGGCGCGACGGCTTCGACAAGATGATCGACATGGGGTCACCGGAGGTTATGTGGGCTATGGAAATGACCGACGACAACAATCTCGGCGGCGGCACACAGTTCAACTTCTGGTACAATCAGGACACATCCTATGGCGAAGGCTTCAACGACGGTCCTATCTACGGCTTCCTCAACTTCTTCGCTTCGCAGCAGTATGTCGACCTCTTCGAGACTACCGACGACCGCTATATGTTCTGGCACCGTACAGGCAATGTCGATCCTGAGATCAATACAAAGTGGGCCTATGACAAATTCAAGCACTATGGTGATGCCAACGGTGCAGTAGGCGGTAATACCCGTCCGCAGATCTCCATGATGCGCGGATCTGAAATGCTACTCATCAAGGCCGAGGCCGCGGCACAGCTCGGCAAATCAGGCGAGGCGCTCCAGCTGCTCAACACACTGCAAAGCGCGCGCAACGCGTCACTCAGCAACGGTACAGACCTGCTTGAAGACATCTACAAGGAACGTCGCAAAGAGCTGCTTGGCGAAGGTGTGACCGGAATGTATGACCTCGTGCGTTTGCAGAAGCCCCTCGTCCGATATATGGCGTGTGCCGCCAACAACTTTGCCGGACACTACCGCTGGGGCGTACAGTATCTCGACGGCTATAACGCATCCGATACCCAACCTGTCGGACGCCTCGAGAGCAACGACTACCACTTCTTCTGCCAGATTCCCGAGTCTGAGCTCCTTACAAATGCTGCAATAAGCGAGAGCGACCAAAACCCCTTCAAGGGTCAGTGATAAAAAAGATTGGCGGTCATCATTTGGCCGTCAATCTTTTTTTTTACACGATCGATTAAACTTTATTCACGTTCGGAAGTCATAGTTACAAATAGCAACGTCCGATTTGCACTATGCGCCACAATCATTGTCGCAAACTTCCGACCGACCCCTTTTACATAATTTTATACCTGAGACACCCTGACGTATTCATCGGTCAGGGTGCCTCTTTTATACAACTTACCTGAAAAACAGCTTCTTTTTATATAAGTTTCTCAAATGCACGGCGGCTACCGCGCTCATATCGCACTTCGCCGCAATATTCAAATCCACACTTCTCCATCAGGTGAAGCATCGCGAAGTTGTCAAAATTCGTATCGAGATGAGATCATTATATCACGACCGCAGCCTTTATCATGCTAACATATGTTATATAACATATTAATTATTCTATTTTTATGCGACATTCTATTGTACCATCTCATTATTTATAGTAACATTGCATAGAGTCAGCACTGAGCATATAAGTCTATTAATATGCCGTTATACCGATTACGATAATATCGGATTTTTATTTCAGTTCTATATGGATATCGAAAATTAAACAGAGAACGAACTTGGACAATTGTCGGGCGGCTTTAGGATTGTAGATAGTGCACCATGTGACACAAATGCGCTTGTTAACAACAACTGCTCTATATGCCATAGCAAACACAGGGAAATGCAAAATGCAAAAGAATGTACAGTTCACCTTACCCCCAATGACATCAAGCTACAGATCCGTAATCGCATGAAAATGGTGTTCCCTGACATCATAAAAAATTAAATCCATTCAAATTGATATGAGACTATTAGCAACCATTATCACAATACTTGTCAGTAGCATATCCATGCGTATGTCGGCCGATGTGCGCGGCATAGTCCTTGATGAGAATAAAAACCCGATAGCAGGTGCTACCGTCATTGCATCCGCTCTACCCGATTCAACGTTTGTGAACGGGGCAATCACCGGAGCTGATGGGAGATTCGACATAAAGACTTCACTTGACAGGGTCGCACTTAAAGTCTCATTTCTCGGCTACGAAACTGCCGTCATGCTCGCGACTGACAACGCTCAAAACTCCGTGCAACTTCAGCCCGATGCAAAAGAGCTGAGCGAGGTGACCGTTATTGCCAATGGAATAAAATATAAAGCAGGAGGTTACACCGCCAAGCTCAACAACTCCCGCCTCACCGAAGGTAAAGAAGCTCCACAGTTACTCGCCTATCTTCCAGGCATAAGCGAGAAAGATGGAGAGATCAACGTGCTCACTCGCAAACCCGCCGCGATTTATGTCGACGGAATTAAGATCAACAGCCAGGAAGAACTGAAAGCCATAACTGCATCAT
>JAIDKP010000072.1 GCA_029051445.1 Muribaculaceae bacterium
CACTCACAAGTATATCACCACAGGCACGTCGGAAAATAAGTTCGGCATACCTCTGACTCAGATTGACGAGGTTGTGGCTCTGGCTCAGAAGCTGGAGAATATCGAGATAAAGGGTCTGCATTTCCATATCGGCTCGCAGCTGCTTGACATGACTCCATATGCTATGCTTGCCGAGACAATCAACCGTATGCTGGGCGAGTGGGAAGCCAAGGGTGTGTCGTTCAAGACAATCAATGTCGGCGGCGGTCTTGGCATCGACTACAACGATCCGGACGGTCATCCGATACCCGACTTCGAAGGATATTTCAGAGTGTTTGATGCGATCAACCTGCGCGATGGCCAGGAGCTGCATTTCGAGCTTGGTCGTTCGGTTGTGGCTCAGTGCGGATCGCTGATCACGCGTGTGACATACGTGAAGCAGGGCGTCAACCGCAAGTTTGCGATTGTCGACGGTGGCTTTACCGACCTTATCCGTCCGGCACTCTATCAGGCTCATCACAATATCGAGAATATCACCGCCCGCGAGAACTCGCCGGTGGAGAAATATGATGTTGTCGGACCGATATGCGAATCGACCGACTGCTTTGCCCGCGACGAGGAGCTTCCGGAGGTGAAGCGTGGCGACCTGCTCGCTCTGCGTTCGGCAGGTGCCTACGGACAGATCATGGCTTCGCGCTACAATCTGCGCGAGCTTCCGGCTTCGTTCTACGATCTGCCCGGAGAGATGAAATAAAGAATCGATACAAGGAAAAAAGAGGAAACAGGTGATAACGGTAAATAATCTGGGTATTCAGTTTGGAAAGCGTGTTCTTTTCCAGGATGTCAATCTGAAATTCACGGCGGGCAACTGCTATGGTGTGATCGGAGCGAACGGTGCCGGAAAGTCGACTCTGATGAGGATACTGAGCGGCGAGCTGTCTCCGACACACGGCACAGTCACTCTCGGATCGGGTGAGCGCCTGAGTGTTCTCGAGCAGGATCACTTCAAATTTGACGACTACACAGTGCTTGACACTGTGATGATGGGTCACACGGTGCTCTGGGATATCATACAGGAGAAAAACACTCTCTACTCAAAGGGAGATTTCACCGATGAGGACGGCATACGCGCATCGGAGCTTGAGGAGAAATTCGCCGAGCTCGAGGGTTGGAATGCTGAGAGTGACGCAGCCGCGCTTCTTTCGGGTCTCGGTATCAAAGAGGACAGCCACTACACTCTGATGCGAGACATGAGCGCCAATGAAAAGGTGCGTGTGCTTCTTGCAAAGGCTCTTTTCGGCAATCCCGACAATCTGCTGCTTGACGAGCCGACCAATGACCTTGATCTTGAAACCGTGGCATGGCTTGAGGATTATCTGTCGAAGTTTGAGAACACGGTGCTTATCGTGTCGCATGACCGCCATTTCCTTGATTCAGTATCGACCCACACTCTTGATATCGACTACAGCAAGGTATCGGTTTTTGCCGGAAACTACAGCTTCTGGTATCAGTCGAGCCAGCTTGCACTGCGCCAGCAGCAGCAGGCTAACAAGAAGGCCGAGGAGAAGCGAAAAGAACTCATGGAGTTTATCCAGCGTTTCAGCGCTAATGTCGCCAAGAGCAAGCAGACGACTTCGCGCAAGAAGATGCTTGAGAAACTTAATGTCGAGGAGATCCAGCCTTCGTCACGCCGTTATCCGGGAATCATTTTTACTCCTAACCGTGAGCCCGGCAATAAGATACTTGAGGTGAAAGGTCTTACCGCAAGTATTGACGGGGAGATTCTTTTCAAGGATGTGAATTTCCAGATCGAGAAGGGTGACAAGGTAACTTTCCTCTCGCATGACCCGAGAGCGATGACCGCACTCTTTGAGATCATTTCGGGCAACCGCAAGGCCGACGAGGGAACATACGAGTGGGGACAGACGATCACTACGGCTTATCTTCCGCTTGACAACTCGGCATTTTTCAATACAGACCTGAATCTTGTCGACTGGTTATGCCAGTTCAGCAACGACTCGAGCGAGATCTATCTGAAGGGTTTTCTGGGCAAGATGCTTTTCTCGGGCGAGGAGGTGCTGAAAAAGGCTTCTGTGTTGTCGGGTGGTGAGAAGATGCGCTGCATGATCGCCCGCATGATGATGAGCGATGCCAATACGCTGATACTTGACTCGCCGACCAACCATCTTGACCTTGAGTCGATCCAGGCTTTCAACAATACTCTCCAGAGTTTCAAGGGTAATATACTCATGGCATCGCATGACCACGAGTTTATCCAGACGGTGTCTAACCGTATAATCGAGCTTACTCCGAACGGTATCATCGACAAGATGACGGAGTATGACGACTATATCACTGACGAGCGTGTGCAGGCCGCCCGCGAGAGACTCTATGGAAAGAGCCTCTGATGGGTGCAGGGTGTAACTGGTTGAGATTTAGGTGGACGCACGCGCCGTGCATCCCTGATTTCAGTCAAAATGCGTTTATGCCCCGGTAACGATACGATATACAATAGAGATTCCCCCATGTCATCGGCAACGATGGTGTGGGGTTTTCGTTGCGGCATATAAGCGCTTGTTTAAAATGAAGCTTAAAATGAATTACCTCTAAAAGCTTTGTGGCCATTTAACACATGTGACGGGGGAGTGCTGTGGTAATTTTGAGAAATAAAAGTTACATTTGCATGTGCGGTCGTGTACCCGCTGCAGAAACAGAATAATAATCAACATCATAAATTGCAATGAGACTGCTATCTTTATTAGTTTGCTCGATTGGTCTGCCGCTATCGGCGGTGGCTCAGGACTGGAAGGCTCTTCAGGCGGAAGCTTCAGCCAACAAGTCTTTTTCCGAAAGCTCTGAGGCTGTGCTTCTTGACAGTACGAGTGTTGAGGTTTCGGATCTTGGCTCAGGCAAGTTTGTCATACGTCGTGTCGTTCAGATCAACAATGAGAACGGGGCTCTTTCAAACCGCGTCATCAAATATGACTACGATCCTCTGACGGCATTTGCCGAATTTGCCGAGATGAAGGTGTATCACCCTGATGGTACTGTGACAGACATGGATGTTGCCAAGACCTGTGACTATGCGGCTCCTGCCCGCGCGATATACTGGGGCGCCCGCCAGATCATGATGGAGCCCGGTATGCTCGAGCCCGGCGATGTTGTGGATTACACGATCCACAAAAAGGGTTTCACATATGCTTTGCTTGCATCGGATGTGAATGACGATGAGCGTTTTGTGCCGCCGATGCGTGGCGAGTTCTACGATATAGTTCCTTTCTGGGTGAGCAGTCCGACGGTGCACAAGGTGTATCGTGTGAGTGTGCCTCGTGAGAAGGATGTGCAGTATGAGTTTTTCCAGGGTGACTGCGGCAGCTCGGTGAAGTTTGACGGTGACCGCCGCGTGTACACTTTTACGGTTGACAATGCCATGCCTACAGTTTCGGAACCGAATATGGTCGACCTGTATGACGTGGCTCCCAAGCTGATGATGTCGTCGACTCCCGACTGGACGGAAAAGTCATTGTGGTTCAATAAGGTCAATGAGGATTACGGCAGCTTTGACCCAACTCCCGAGGCTCAGAAGAAAGTGGATGAGCTTCTTCGCGGCAAAACCGACGAGATGGAACGCATAGCGATACTGACTCACTGGGTTGCCGACAATATGCGTTACTCGGGTATATCGATGGGCAAGGGCGAGGGTTATACTCTCCATAACACGCAGACGAATTTCACTGACCGTGCCGGTGTGTGCAAGGACAAGGCCGCGCTTCTCATCTCGATGTTGCGAATGGCGGGCTTCGAGGCATATCCAGCGATGACTATGGCCGGATCGCGTATCGAGAAGATTCCTGCCGACCACTTCAATCACTGTGTGGCTGTGGTGAAGCTTAGCAACGGACAGTATATGCCGCTTGACCCGACATGGGTACCTTTCAACCGCGAGCTTTGGTCGAGCGCCGAACAGCAGCAGAATTATCTGCCCGGTGTGCCTGAAGGAAGCGATCTTCTGCTTACTCCGGTGTCGGCTCCTGAAAACCACTTCTTCAAGCTCACAGCAAACACGCGTCTGCTGCCCGACGGAACTCTTGAGGGTGAGGTGACGGTGAATGCCGAGGGGCAGTCGGATGCCGCCGTGCGCCGCCCGTTCCTTCAGAGCTTTGTCGATCGTGTTGGACGCTCGCTCGAGGCAGAGCTGCAGCGTGTGTCGCCTCAGGCCAGGCTTGCAGGCTACTCATGCCCCGATGCCAAGGACTATCAGAAAGGTCCGGTTGTGCTCAAGATGAAGTTTACTATTCCTGACTATGCTGTTGCCGGTGACGGTGTGATGATATGCCGCCCGTTTGTTCTGAGCAATCTTTACAGCGGTGTCAAGTCGTTTATGCGCATCAACACAAGCAAGGAGTCGCGCGACTATGGATTCAAGGATTCGTGTTCGCGTCTTGTTGAACTCAAGGAGACTATGACTTTGCCTAAGGGCTACACTATGGCCGGCGGATCCATCACCGGCAACAATGTCACTGTCGTCGCAGACATCGCATCGTTCCGCCG
>JAIDKP010000073.1 GCA_029051445.1 Muribaculaceae bacterium
TTATAGATCTGGCTTTTTCCTGCCTTGATGTCGATCGGGTTTGTCCAGATGTTCTGGGAGAAGTAGCGGGTGTCTGCCATGTGTGGGTTGGGGACACGGTCGGGGCTGATGAGTCCGTTGTCGCAGAAATTCTCATCGCTCGCGTCGTAGCTGTTGAAGTCGCCGCCGTAGCCGTAGATCATTTTGCCGTTGCGGCCGGTTGAGCGCATGCCCTGATCCACGAAATCCCAGATGTAGCCACCCTGATAGATCGGGTATTTGCGTATGATGTCCCAGTATTCTTTGAATCCGCCGCCGCTGTTGCCCATTGCATGTGCATATTCACATTGTATCAGCGGATACAGTGAATTGGGGTTGGCCGCATACTTCTCACTCGATTTCTGGGAGTAGTACATCGGGCAGAATATGTCGGAGCTTTCCTGCGGCTGTCCTTCGTAATTGATTGCCTGCTCATATTGTACGGGGCGGTCTTTTTCCTGTGACTTGACCCATTTGTAGGCTTCGGAGAAGTTGGGGCCATAGCCCGCCTCGTTGCCAAGTGACCACACGATCACCGATGGATGGTTGAAGTGAGCCTGTATGTTGCGCTGGTTTCTCTCGAGATGCGCTTTGGCGTACAGCGGGTTCTTTGCAAGAGTGCGGTCTCCGTAGCCCATGCCGTGGCTCTCGATGTTGGCCTCGGCAGTGAGGTAGATGCCGTATTTGTCGCAAAGATCATACCACCTCGGATCGTCGGGGTAGTGGCATGTGCGGACTGCATTGATGTTGTTCTCCTTCATGATGCGGATATCCTGTATCATGCGGTCTACCGACACTACATATCCTCCGTCGGGGTCGAGCTCATGTCGGTTTACTCCTTTGATAAGGATGGTTTTTCCGTTGACACGCAGCTGCTTGTCTTTGATCTCTACCGAACGGAAACCTACATGCACGGGAACCGACTCGATGTGGCGTCCGTTTTTAGACACTTCTGCTACAAGTGTGTACAGGTTGGGTGCTTCCGCGCTCCAGAGCTCCGGCGCTTTCAGTGAGATGTTTGTCGTGCCCTTGGCGGCTTTTGTTTCTGTGACCTTTTTTCCTTCCGGATCATAAAGAGCCAGAGTGACATCAGGATTACCTTTTGTAGTTACATCTACATCAAGAACGCCGTCGGTGTAATTGTTTTCAAGCGACTGGCGCACACGTATGTCGGAAAGCGATGCGGCTTTCTCGCGTGTGTAGAGATAGGATTCGCGTGCCAGACCGGAAAGACGGAAAAAGTCCTGATCCTCAAGATATGAACCGTCGCACCAGCGGTATATCTGCATTGCAAACAGGTTCTCTCCTTTTTTGAGATACGGTGTTACGTCGCATTCTGCTGCAAGCTTGGAGTCTTCGCTGTAGCCCACAAATTTTACGTTTACAAAGAGGTACAGACAAGATGTGGCCGATCAGAAGTGTG
>JAIDKP010000074.1 GCA_029051445.1 Muribaculaceae bacterium
GAAGAAGATGTTACTGTGGAGTCACTTGAACGTGAACGCCGTCTACAGGAGACGGTTCTGAGCATAAGGAATACTTTTGGCAAGAACGCATTGTGCAAAGGGCTCAATTTTGCCGACGGCGCTACGCAGCGTTCGCGTAACAAACAGATAGGAGGGCATAAGGCATGAAGTGTTATGATGATATCATAGATCTGCCGCATTACAGGTCCGCAACGCGTGAACCTATGCCGATCGAGGCAAGAGCAGCGCAGTTTTCCTCTTTTGCCGCTTTATCGGGTCATGAGGATGCGATAGAAGAGACTGCGCGTTTTACCGATACGATACAGGAGATGACTGAACATGAATCGGCCGATCTGTCTTTGAGACTGCGTACTGTTATGTCGATGTCGCCACGTCCGGTTGTAAGGATTACCTATTTCAGGCCTGACAGAATGAAAAAAGGTGGAGCGTATCAGAGGGTATCAGGGCGCATCGTGAAAGCGGATCAGACCGAACGGTTGCTTGTACTGGAGAGCGGCGTGAAAATTCCGCTGGGCTATGTCAAGGCTATAGACGGTGATTTTGATGTGATCTGAGAAAAATTCATAATACATAGGATATTCTCTCTCAAAATCGGTATCATATAAATTTAAGCAGTGTTGGAGAGAACATTGCGGCACCCGTTTTTGTTGTTCAGATTAAACAACACGTATCAGTTTACTATGAAAATCATGGGTGTAAAACATTTGGCAGCAAGCGCCATTGTTGCGTTTGCCGCGCTATCGGGGGGCACAACGGATGCCGATGCATGCAGTCGTATACTTTATGTCGGCAGTGACAGCGCATTACGTATCGTAGGTCGTTCGCTTGACTGGAAGACTCCTATTCCTACAAACCTGTATGTATATCCGAGAGGAATGCATAAGATCGGAAACACGCTTCCTGGATCTGTCGAATGGACATCGAAGTATGGAGCCGTTTATGCTGTAGGATATGATGGCGGAGTAACCGAAGGGATGAATGAAAAGGGACTGGTCATCAGTAGCTTGTTCTGTAAAGGCACTGTTTATGAGAATGAATCCACGGCTCATCGTCCTCCGATGTCACTTGCCGTGTTTGTTGCATGGCTTCTTGATACAAATGCCACGACTCCCGAGGTTGTGGATGTCTTGCGCAGGCATGATTTCAATATTTCCGGAGCGACATTTGACGGAGGTACAGCTTCGACTTTACACTGGGGGATCACTGATGCCGAGGGGCGGTGTGCGGTCGTCGAGTTTGAAAACGGATCGATAAGGATCTATGAAGGGCAGGATATGCCGGCTATGACGAATGATCCTAATTTCCCGGAAATGAATGCTATCAATGATTACTGGAAGAAGATCGGCGGAAGCAACATGTTGCCGGGTACGGTGAAAAGCCCAGACCGCTATGTGCGCGGATACTATTTTGACGGGCATGTAGCCAAAACCGCGGATGCCGATCTCGGGCTTGCCATTATCAGGTCGATAATGGCCAATGTGTCGGTGCCATATATGTACACAGTGGAGACGGAGCCTAATGTGTCGTCGACACAATGGCGTTCATATTCCAACATACGTGACCGCCTGTATTATTTTGATATAGTCACCAATCCCGGGATATTCTATATTGATCTTAAAAAGTGCGACCTCCGGCAGGGAGCGCCTGTGCTTAAGCTTGATACATCAGTCAGCCAGGATTATATGGGCGATGTCACCGACCGGCTTGTAGAGAGCGAGCCTTTTAAGCCGATGTTTTAAGCGGTTTCTATAGCAGTGATCAATTCCGGCGCTATAAGATGTAGTTGTGCCGGGTCAATGATTGAGGACTTTCCGGAAATATAGGTGTATAGTCTGGCATCTATCCATCCGGAAAGTTCTTGTTTTATAGCTGTTATTTCCTGAGAAACTCCAAATACAGACAGGTTTACATCATCGGAAATCGACGCGGTCAGCGATGCAAGCAACGAAAGGATGTGATAGGAGAGGTCGGAGTGAGAAGTGCCTTTACGGGAAATTGCTGCGACCATGTTGCCGTTGCTGTCGAGAACAACAAGTGTGAGTTGAAGAGATGCCGAGACAACAGCAATAGCCTGTAGCCGTTTCGTCGCATTGCTTTGGACTGTAGTCAGCATATGTTTCCAGTATTCTGCAATTGCCGATGCATACCAGCGTATGTTTACCGGCTGAAACGATCGGGTAATGAACCTGTGCAGTTTTGAAGGCAATAACAGTCCGACTGATATATCGCAGCATTCATGCCATGTTTCGATGTAACGGGAAGTAACAGGTATATCACATGATAGTGCGGTCTTATATAGCAGGCGGGAGGCATTGTCACGGTTGATTGCTTTCGGGACCATTACAATATCATCGGTGGCGATCATGACTGTCGTCTGTGACATTGGCGCGAGGAGCCCTGGATTGTCATATAGAAAGTCCTCGAATCCGGTCCACTGTCCTGTCTGGTCGAGAGTGATTTTTGTTGTCGAGACGATGCGTAGTGATCCCGGTATTCCGTCGCTCCACACGGCGGCATCGCAGCGTTCAGGAGCAATGGATATCACAAGCTTTCTGTCGCCTGTATCGGCGGGCAGGTCTTTTTCGTATATTGTTTCAGGAAAAAGCATCAACGGTTGTTCATTCGTGCGTTGTTGTAGGTCGATCCGTTGCCATAGGTGTTGGCATCAGAGCCATATATGAAGTTGTTGTTTCCGAATCCTTCTTCGTCCTCGTCGTCTTCATCGTTTTGTGGCTTGTTTTCGGATGTCTTTGGCTTGTTCTTCAGGATATCATAGGGTTTCTGGTGGTCAAGTGGTGTCTCAAAGAGATCCCATGACTGTTCTATATCCCAGTTTTTTTTCAGCTTGATTTTATTAGGATAATAGAATACATCTTCTGCCTGTTTCCACATGAGCAGATTTCCTGTGTCCCATATGCCGTTGTCATTTACATCTATGAAGGCGCGGGCATAATATGTGTCCGGTGTGACGAAGTCAAAACGGGCTTTACCATTTATGACTTTTGCCGATGCCACAGGGGTGTCGCCGGACGAGAGAAGCTGTATGACGATCGGAGGGAGTGAATCGGCGGATGCGATGACTATGCTGTCGGTCATAACTGAGTCTGCCATCTCAATGCTGTCATTCGGCTCAAGAGTAGTTACGGAAACGGTCTCTGTTGAGTCGGCGATATGCACCGGAATTGAATCCTTGTTCGTCCAGTCATATGGTTTCTCCGGCCAATAGGATTCAGATGTGATGTTGAAGATGATCGTGGAGTAGTCTTCGGCTGATTTAACAGTGAATTCGTGTACGAATTTGTCGTTTGAAATGCTATCGTATATGCCTGTAATTGCCGCGGAATCAATCTGGAACTTATATTTGGTTCCATAATCCCATTTTGCGCTGACAGTGTAGTCGAGTATATTTCCGGCAGTATCGGGAGTCAATGCTATGGGGTCTTCAAACGCAATCCATGTCGAATCTTCAAGCCACTCGATTGATATCTTTTTCTGATCTATTGATTTTACCGGCTGTGCAAAGTGAATTTTC
>JAIDKP010000075.1 GCA_029051445.1 Muribaculaceae bacterium
ATACCGGACTTACAACCTCGCATGGTTATCAGATCAATCCGATGTTTTATATCGGTGCAGGTCTCGGAATGGAGCGATGTGGAAAACTTGACAACTGGGTCGCTCCCATCTTTATTCAAGGGCGCATAGACTTGGAATTGGGTAAATTCACGCCGTATGGAGATCTTAGACTCGGGGCCAATGTCGCCGAAGGAGCCGGCATATACATTTCACCGACCATAGGCTACAGGTTCAACTGGGGGCGCAAGATGGGTGTCAACCTCGGAGCAGGATTGTCTCTTGCCGGATATAGGTCCGAGCATTACGAAGGCACCATGACCGGTCCTGATTCGTATGAAATTCAATATGTAGGCACTAAACGCCATATCCGTCCATATTTCTCATTTCGCTTAGGCATAGACTTTTGAGCAACATGAAAAACAAAGAAGTGGATTTCATAGCCCGCCGATACAAAAAAGGCAGATTCTCTCCCGATGCAGGCTGGCATCGTCTCGGTATTGCTCCCGTATCCCTATGGAGAAGATACAGGGTTGCCGCAGCAGTGGCTGCCACTGTCATACTCTCTGCTACAGCGACAATCCTATACAGGGAATATCATCTTAATGATGTGCCGCAACAGACAATTCCGGTCGAGACTGTCGGTCCATTGGCGGAAGTCAAAGTCATAGACTTTGAGAACGCACAGTTGCCGGAGGTCGTAAAGAAAATCGAATCGGTTTACGGTGTCAAGGTAGAGGGTCTGCCTGCATCCCCGGAAGGATATGTGCTTTCTCTCCACTATGAGGGCACTCCGACAGACCTCATATCTGTAATCAACGATATTCTTGGAACAGAAATGACCGTAATGGAGCAATGAAACAGTTTGTCTTATCCATAATGCTGTGCGTAAGCGCCGTGTGCATGGCACAGAATATCACTATCAGGGCAGTAGACCAACCGGCTTCGGTAGTGTTCCGAAGCATCGTCGAGCAGACCGGAAAGAATTTCGTGTATTCATCCGAGCTACTGAAAGATATGCGCGTGTCCGTCAATGTAACGAATAAGCCCTTGAAACATACACTTTCCATCATTTTCAATGATTCGGATATTGAGTATGAAATCAAGGGCAAGAACATCATCCTGAAAAGAAAGCCTAAATCTGCTGAACGAGAACACAGGCCGGCTCCCACCGTAACCTCGCATACTTTACAGGAACACAGTCTCGTTGATCCTAAAATGCTTGAGGAAGTTATTGTAGTATCGCGCCTCGAAGCCCCGGTGATCGAAACTTCGGAAATTGGTGCAAAGAAACTGACCGCACAGGAAATCATAAACACCCCCGTACTGTTTGGCGAAAGCGATGTGATCAAGGCATTGCAGATGCAGCCGGGTGTATCGGAAGGACAGGAAGGCATGGCAGGTATGCACGTGCATGGCGGCAACGCTGATGAGAACCTTTATATGCTCGACAACGTGCCTTTATATCAGGTGAATCACTTTGCCGGACTGTTCTCCGCCTTCAACGCGGAGGCAATCAGATACATCGACTTTTTCAAGTCTTCGATTCCGGCCAAATATGACGGACGCCTGTCATCTTATCTTGATGTGCGCACCAAAAACGGTTCTATGGACGGACATCATGGCTCATTCAGACTGGGGCTGACTTCAGGTGCATTCAATATCGACGGTCCGATTGGAAAAAAGACGACCTATTCCGTGGCATTGAGGCGGTCATGGTTCGATGTGCTGTCCATCCCTATGTTAGCGTTGGTAAATTCATCGGATGATGAAGAAAAAATCAGATTCCGCTATGCCTTTATGGATCTGAACGTCAAGGTGACACATCGCTTTTCAAATAAGGCGACAGGATTTGCTTCGGTCTACTTCGGCAATGACATACTGAAGACCGGCTCTTCTGACAAGCATGTGCCGGAATACGGGTGGTATGAAGATGACCGGTTTGATATGCACTGGGGGAACCTTGTGGCGCAGACAGGTCTTAACTACAGACTCAATCCCCCGATGTCTGCAGAGTTTACTGCCGCATATACCAGATACTTCTCAGGGATGAAACATGACTGGCTGTCAAAGGAGATTACAAGCGACGGCTCTACTGAGTCACATTCCATATCCAAGACCAACAACAATATAAACGACTGGATTTTCCGTGCTGACTTCGACTGGCAGCCGAACGATGGGAACCGTGTGCGTTTCGGTGGCAACTACATACTACACTCATTCCTGCCGGCAAGAACCGACCGTAACTATACTGTCGGTACCACAC
>JAIDKP010000076.1 GCA_029051445.1 Muribaculaceae bacterium
GATATACGATGAACATCTCTTTGCCGTCGGGAGAGTTGATTATCGAGTTGTGTCCGGGAGAGGAGACCCCGGCATCGAGGTCGGTTGTCATGAGCGGATTGTCGTCATATTTCTCCCACGGCCCAAGCGGAGATGACGCTGTTGCGACCCCTACTCCATAGTGCTCATATCCGGTGTCGTTGGCTGAATATGTCATGTAATAGGTATTGTCGTTTTTGAAGACAAACGGCCCTTCGTTGCATCGGTTAATATCGCTTTTCACAAGTTCCCATGGCTGTGAGGCCTTCAGTATGAGCTGAGGTTCGCCGTCAAATTCCGAAAGGTCGGCTTTCATGCGCACAGCGTAGATCTCGCCGAACGCATAGCCATCGCGGTGCCCGTTGCATGAATAGTACAGATATGGCGTCGTGTCGTCGTCGACAAATATATGGCAGTCTATTGCGGAGTACTCGGGAGCGAACCAGGGTGTGTATAAATCGCGGAATGGCCCTTCGGGCGTATCGCTGACAGCCAGACATGTAAGTAGTATTCCACGCTCCGGATCGGCGCAACTGTATGTCATGTAGAATTGTCCGTTGTAGTATTTTACTTCCGGTGCCCAGAAGCAGTCGGTGCCGAAATGTTCTTCCGGTCGTTTGTAGAGGGTTCCGCCGAATGTCCACGTCACCATGTCGGGCGATGTGTAGTAATCGAAGCTGTCGTTTCCGGTAGTTCCTGTCAGGAAATAAGTGCCGTCATGACGATATACAAATGGGTCTGCGATATGCAGCGTGTCGCCGTCGGTTGTCTTCAGTGGATTGGTGTAGGTTGCCGCCGGCTTGCTGTCGCATCCGGATAGCGTGGGTAATAATATGGTTGTCAGTAAAATGGCGGATATTCTTCGGATTGTGGCAAAAAACATGTGTATGATGTGGTCTATGATTATATTGATGTCGCGAAGATAGTGATTAATTTAGAGTATGTTGTATCTTTGATGATAAAACGGTATTGATATATTATGGCAAAACAGGAATATGTAGAGAAAAACCGGCAGTGGCTGGCAGACAAAGCCGGAGAGCCCGGAGTGAAACTGCTCGACAAGGGGGTGCTTTATAAGGTTATGAAACAGGGTAACGGAAAAGGCGCTTCGCCCAACCGCGGAAGTGTGGTCAGTGTGCACTATACCGGCAAGACTATAAACGGCAAGGTTTTCGACAGCAGCCGTGGCGGTGTCGCTCCGGCATTCAGGCTGCGCGAACTGATACCGGGCTGGATTATCGGATTGCAAAAAATGCATGTAGGCGACAAGTGGGAGCTGTATATTCCGGCAGAACAGGGCTACGGCAGGTTCAGCCAGCCCGGTATTCCCGGCGGATCAACACTGGTGTTTGAAATCGAATTATTGGGTGTGATGTAGCAAAATGTTGGGAAAGTCATAAAGAGTTTAATTAAGTTCTTTTTTTTTGTGTGTGGGGAGCTAATCATTTTGCTAAGTGATTTCATAAACATACGAAAATACATGGGTATGAATGTTTAAACAGATTGCACGGTTACAGATAAGAAAAATACTGTATTTTACATTTATGTGAAATAAACATTGTATATTTGCGTTATAATATAAAAAGAACTATAGAGTATGAGTGAAGTTGAGCTTGTTTTGGTAAACGATACAGATAAGTGTACCATTTACACTATTCAGTTTTCGGAAGAAACCGAATCTGAATATGAACGCTTCTATTCCAAATTCATTGAAGATGCTCAATTTAATTTAGATTTGTTGCGAATAGTGCAGCTTGTTGACAAAATTGCTGACGAGGGGGCGTTAGAACGTTTTTTTCGTCCCGAAGGCAAGATGCGGGATTCAGTGGTGGCGCTTCCTGTGCTTCGCTCAAAACTCCGTCTATATTGTCTGCGACTATCAGATCGGATTCTTGTTCTTGGCAATGGAGGGGTCAAGAATTCACGAACATACGAGGAAGATGACTCTTTACGAGGATATGTAATTACGCTCCAAAGATTTGAAGAACTGTTGAAAGAAGGACAACGAGACGGAACAGTAACTATTACATCCAGAACAATCGAAACCGACAAAACATTTAGACTATGAAGGATATTAGAAACAGATACCAGGAAATGGTTAGTCAGGTACCACCTGAAATAAAGGAAGAAATGAACTTGTCTTTCGCTATATCCAATAAAATCGATGCACTTATGCAGGAGCGCGGACTTTCAAAGAAGCAGTTTGCCGACCAGATAGGTAAACGTCCGAGCGAAATAACCCGATG
>JAIDKP010000077.1 GCA_029051445.1 Muribaculaceae bacterium
GAATAGGGGTCGGCCGGATCTATTGTCGGGAAGTTTGAGTCGTTGAGGGGGAATGTGCGGTTTTCATCGGGGAGGAATACTGCGGTACGGTCATCGGTGATGTGGTGCAGCAGTCTGCGGCTGTCCATGTTCCATTCGGGGTGCTGTTGTATGAGTCTTCCCTCGAGTTTGAACTGTATGACAGCGATTGCTTTGTGCATCAGTGCTATCAGCTGTCGGGTCTTCTGATCGATGCGTGAACCGGGTGCTTCGGTCGGTGTGAATTGTTCGGCGGGGTCGCCTGCGTATGTCTCCATTGCGAATGTAGCGAGAGGCAGCAGGCTTATTCCGTATCCGTCCTCGAGTGTCGTGAGGTTGGCGTATCGGAGTGACAGCCTCAGTACGTTGGCTATGCATGCGTCGTTGCCGGCGGCCGCTCCCATCCATAGTGCGTCGTGGTTTCCCCACTGTATGTCGAATCTGGAGTGTGTGCAAAGGTCGTCGAGTATGAGGTGTGCTCCCGGTCCTCTGTCGAAGATGTCGCCGAGTATGTGCAGCTGGTCGATCGATAGGCGCTGTATGAGTCTGCACATCTCGATGATGAATGCATCGGCCTGTCCGGTGGAGATTATAGTCTCGATGATCCGTGAGAAGTAGGCTTGTTTGTCTTCGTCGGACGGTGACTCGTGCAGCAGTTCCTCAATGATATAAGCGAATTCCGGCGGCAGTGTCTTTCGCACTTTGGATCGTGTGTATTTTGACGAAACGGACTGACAGACGGATATGAGCCGGTGTAGTGTTATGCTGTAGAAATCGGTGAGGTCCGGCTCCTCGACACGTATCAGCTCAAGTTTTTTTTCGGGATAATATATCAGTGCGCATAGTTGTCTTATGTCGGCCTCCCGCATTGTGTTGCCGAACAGTTCTGTCACTTTGCGCTTGATGTTGCCTGACGCGTTGCGCAATATGTGGTTGAATGCCTTGTGCTCGCCGTGTAGATCTGCGACGAAGTGCTCGGTGCCTTTCGTCAGATTGAGAATTGACTCGAGGTTTATTATTTCTGTGCTTGCGGCACTGGCAGTGCCGAAGGTCTGGCTCAGAAGTTCGAGCAGGCGCAGGTCTCTGTCGTCGGAGAAGCAGTGTGGCTGTGTCATTGTTGTCGTGTTGGGAATTACGGTTTCAGAGTATGGCTTCGACTTCTTTGAACATGTAGCCGATTTTGTTGCCGTCGGGCAGGTCAAGTATGATCTGTCCGTTTGACATGACTTTGTCGATTTTAGCGGAAAATACTGTTCCTGATGCGGTGTCCCGCCATTTGTAGAAGGCGTCGGCTCTCCATAGCCAGCTGTGGTACATTGCCTCGAATTCGTGCAGTGACGTTCCTGATGCTATAATCGGTGCGAGGCTGTCGGTGAATGCCGTTATCGAGCGCGTGATGCGCGGCATGAGTGACTCGAGGTCGAGTTCCTGTCGGATTATATTATAGACTGAAACCGGATTGGGCAGGGAATCGGAGAATGCGGCCTGGTTTATATTGATGCCTATTCCGGCTATTGTGTGAAGGATCTGTCCCGACATGCCGAGGGCATTCTCGATGAGTATTCCTGCGATTTTTTGGTCGCCGTAGTATATATCGTTGGGCCATTTTATTCTGACAGCCTGCCGTGTTTCGTCTCCGATTACCGATGCCAGAAACGAGGCGGTGGCGATGGCGATGGCCTCGGATATCAGAAAATGGTGTTTCGGGAGTAGTCCGCCCGGCCTGAGCAATATCGAGAATGTCAGGTTTTTTCCGGGTTCTGCTTCCCATGAATTTCCGCGCTGTCCGCGTCCGGCCGTCTGTGCGACGGCCCGCAGTGTGGATCCGGATGGCAGAAATCGGCCGGAATCCACGATGCGTTTCAGTTCGGTATTTGTTGAGCCGCAACGTTCGAGGGTCAGTTCCATCGTTTTAGTGCAGGATTTTTTCAGAGAGGGTTTGCTATGCGTATCTCGCGTGTGTTGTCGGGGAGGACGGAGATGAATACATCGGTTGTGGCTACGGGAAGCAGCGGGTCAATCAGGTCGGGCCATTCGATGAGGCACAGCGCTCCCGAGTCGAAGTAATCTTCGATTCCGATTTCAACGGCCTGCTCGATATCCTGCAGCCGGTACAGGTCGAAGTGGTATATCAGTTCTGCAGTCGCTTCCGACCGGTATTCGTTGACGATCGAGAATGAGGGTGATGAGACTTCTTCGGGCGACACTCCGAGAGCGCGTGCTATGGCGCTGATTATGGTTGTCTTTCCGGCTCCCATCTCTCCGTGGAACGCTATTACGGAGCATCCGTCGGCGGCTTCGAGGATGCGGTCGGCCGCGCTGTCGATGTCGTTCTGTGATGCGGCTGCGATGTTGAATTTAGTCTCAGTCATTTATTTTAGGTGTAAGTGTTGTTAGTGGAAGCAGCATTTCCTGCATTGATATGCCACCGTGCTGGTATGATCCGTTGAATGTGCGTGCATAGTGGCTGAAATTGTTGGGGTATAGGAGGAATTCCCGTCGTCCGGCGATAATGCATGATGTGGATATCGATGTGGCCGGCAGCCCGGCTTCTTCGGGTCTCCGGATCATGAAAACGGATCGTGACGCGGCTGATATGTTTTTTCCAAATTTGTATCTAAGAGCGTCTGTGGCATCTTCTCCGGCGCATGTTCTGACAGGATCGCTTACTCTTATGGATCCGTGGTCGGTTGTGACGATGAGGGGTCGCCCTGCTTCGGCTATGTGTCTGAGCAGTTTCTGAAGCGGGCTGTGTCTCAGCCATGAAAGGAGTATGGTGCGTAGCGCGGAGTCGCTTGTGGCGAGTTCGCGCAGCATCGGTGTCCGCGCCACGGCGTGTGACAGCATGTCGGAAAAGTTGACAATGATTACTGTCAGCAGGTCGTCGGCCGCACCGGAATCCCTGAATGATTGTGAGAGTGACTGCAATGACGCTGTGTCGGTTGTAATGCGGTAGGATATTCTGTTTTTCTGAAATCCGTGTTTTTCCGCCCAGTTGTGTAGAAGCGTCTCCTCGTTCCGGTTTTTTCCATCCGGGCTGTGTTCATCGATCCACAATTGTGGAAACCGGCGGTGAATGTCGTCGGGCATCATTCCGGAGAGTATCGCGTTTCGGCAATACTGTGTCGATGTCGGCAGAATCGCGGTGTAGATTTCTTCGCTTGTGATTCTGAACGCTTCGGCGAATACCGGTCTCGCGATGATCCATTGTCCGAGTGTGAGGTTGTCGATCAGCATCATTACCGGCCTTTTGCCGCTGCGTATGAGGGGTAGCACGTTGCGGTCGAGTATGTCGGGGCTCATGACCGGGTGATCGGCTGTTTCTCTGAGGCGTATCCATGACATGTAGTTGTTTCTGACATATCTGAAGAATGCGTCTTCGGCGGTTTCGATCAATGAATCGTTGATAGCGGCAGTGTCGGATTGTGTCCGGCTCAGCGATATAGAGTCGTGGGTCAGGCGCCTGTATATTTCATGCCAGTCCCCGATAGTGGCCGCGCAGTCTATGGCGGTGTTCATGTCGAGGTATCTCTCTCTGCATCGGCGTGAGTCGTTCTCGCATATGAGTCTTCTGCAGTGAAGGACTTTTTTTAATGACAGCAGTATCTGGCTCGGGTTTACGGGTTTTATGAGGTAGTCTGCTATTCTGCTTCCGACTGCGAGGTCCATAATGTGCTCGTCGTCGTTTTTTGTGATCAGGACGACCGGTGTCAATGGAGCTATGTCTTTTATGCGGTCGAGGGTGTCGAGTCCCGATAGTCCCGGCATGTTCTCGTCGAGAAAAACTATGTCGTAGCCGGTGGTATTTGACGCAATGTGCTTCATAGCATCGGTGCCGGACGCAACCGGGGTGACCCTGTATCCTTTAGCCTCAAGGAATATGATATGGGGTCTCAGCAGGTCAATCTCGTCGTCGGCCCACAGGATGGATGCGCAATGCCCGGATTTTATGTGTATGAAGTCGCTCACGGAAGACAAAAGTAATGGTTTTAAATTCTAAATAAAAAAAAGGATGAAATATGGCGAATTTAAAGAAAATAAAGTTAACTTTGCGTTGAATGAAGAACCAGTGCCTGCCGTGAAGGTGTTATAGCTTACAAATGACGGCACTGTGTAGTTGCATCTCCTGCCGCGAGGCTATACGTCGAAGCGACCGTGCGGTGCATTAAAGTAGAAGTAACAAACCAATAATAATTCAATCAATCTAATAAAACTGAAATGAGCAAGATTGGCTTAACCCAGTACGGTATCACCGGTACCACTGAGATTATTTACAACCCCTCATATGAGGAGCTTTTCAAAGAAGAGACCCTTCCCACTCTTGAGGGTTTTGAAAAAGGAGTAGTAACTGAGCTCGGCGCAGTCAACGTGATGACCGGCATCTACACCGGCCGTTCGCCCAAGGACAAGTTCATCGTGCTCGACGAGAACTCGAAGGACAACGTGTGGTGGACTTCGGAGGAATATAAGAACGACAACAAGCCTGTGACCGAGAAGACCTGGGCTGCTGTCAAGGAGCTCGCCGTAAAGGAACTTTCTAACAAGAAGCTCTATGTTGTAGACCGTTTCTGCGGTGCCAACAAGGACACCCGCATGGCAGTGCGCTTCATCGTGGAGGTTGCATGGCAGGCTCACTTCGTGACCAACATGTTTATCGCTCCCACCGAGGATGAGCTCAAGGACTTTACTCCCGACTTCGTGGTTTACAACGCATCGAAGGCTAAGGTTGAGAACTACAAGGAGCTCGGCCTGAACTCTGAGACCGCTGTTGTGTTCAACACCACTTCGCGCGAGCAGGTTATCATCAACACATGGTATGGCGGTGAGATGAAGAAGGGTATGTTCTCGATGATGAACTACTACCTTCCCCAGAAGGGCATCGCATCGATGCACTGCTCTGCCAATACCGACAAGAACGGTGAGAACACCGCTATCTTCTTATTTATTTCGTGTACCGGCAAAACCACT
>JAIDKP010000078.1 GCA_029051445.1 Muribaculaceae bacterium
GGTTGCGCTCGATCGCGAGAGTCGCGTCGGCCTCGGCACCTTGATAATCCTCAAGATTCAGCTTGGCGATTGACCTTAAGAAATATGGCTGTGCAAGATATGGTTTTGCCGATATAACCTGATTGAAATACTGGATCGAGAGCATGTAGTCCTCGAAATAGAGAGCGTTCTGTCCCACTCTCAGCACCTGGTCAGTGTTGATTTGAGCTTCCGATCTCGCGGAAGCACACAGCAGAATCAATATGACACAGAAATATCGTATCAAGGTTTCTCCTGATAGTAAGGTATGTCAACCAGTTTTATATCAAACTGCAATGCACTGAAAGGAGGTATTATACCGCTCGACGAAGACCCGTAGGCCTGCGCTGCGGGTATCACGACCTTGGCCGAGTCGCCTACACGCATATCACTCAAAGCGATCCACCACCCGTTGATATTGCTGCTCAGCTTAGCAGTATAGAGGCTGTCAGTCATCCTGTATGACGAGTCAAAAGGAGTATCGTCATAAAGACGACCGGAATATTTCACTGAGATAGTCGACGTGTAGAGCGGCGAGAGATTGCCCTCGGTGAGCTTGCGGTCGTTGAAATAATGGATCAGCACATATGCGTTGCTGTTCCACTCTGGCGTAAGTTTTGTATAGTACGATGTTCCGTCTGGATTGAGCTTGGCTGTCTGCTCCTGAAGCCAGGTATTGTTGGCCTCCATCCACTCCAGATACTTGTTGGGATCATTCTCGTTATCGCTGCATGACGCAGCCACAAGCGCTAAAAGCGGAAATATGAGGAGAAGTTTTTTCATTGCGATTGGCCGTGATAGAATTTTCTTGATTGGTTGACCGTAACATCGGTCAGAACTGCACCTTAGGAGCTGTCTGCGCTGCCTCGTCGGCCGCAAACGGATCCTTCTTGTCAAAACCGGCGATCGAGGCGACGATTACTGCCGGAAAACGACGGATGCTCACATTGTAGCTCTGCACCGCATCGTTATAGCGTGTACGCTCCGTGGCGATACGGTTCTCTGTGCCTTCGAGCTGAGTCTGGAGATTCATGAAATTCTCATTGGCTTTCAGATCGGGATATGCCTCGCGCACTGCATTTATGTAAAAGCCCATCGCGCTCTGAAGCTTGCTCTGTGCTTTTTGAAATGCCGCAATATTATCCTGGGGATCTGCTATGCCGTCTGCCTCATCCTTGGCCTGAAGCAGACCTGCACGTGCGGCAGTCACGTTCTCGAGCGTCGAGCTCTCATGCTCGCTGTACCCCTTCACCGTAGCCACGAGATTGGGTATCAGATCCGAACGGCGCTGATACTGGTTCTGAACATTGGCCCAGGTCTTGTCTACATTTTCTTCCTGGCTCACCATCGAGTTATACGACGAGAAGCCCCATATTGCCAGCACTGCGATCACGCCGAGCACGATCCAGAGGGTCATGTTGTTGCGACGTGGAGCCTGCTGCCCGGCGTTTCCGTTATAGTTGTTGAAACTCATATTCCAGTTTTTTACTTGATTGCGGCAGACACACTACTGCACGGCTCATGCACCGTGCCGATTGTGCGCCCGCACCTGCTCAGATGCGGCGGAGAAGCGCGTTGAGGCTCACCTGATCATGGATGAGCTTGTGCAGATCGGCTACTGCAACACGCGTCTGCTTCATCGAGTCACGCTCACGAAGCGTAACGGTATTGTCCTCGAGAGTCTGATGGTCAACTGTGATACAGAACGGTGTGCCGATAGCATCCTGACGGCGGTAGCGGCGACCGATAGCATCTTTTTCCTCATAGTGGGTAGTGAAATCAAACTTCAGATCATCCACTATCTCGCGGGCCTTCTCGGGAAGACCGTCCTTCTTGACAAGAGGAAGAACCGCACACTTCACAGGTGCGAGAGCTGCAGGAAGATGGAGCACAACACGCTTGTCGCCACCCTCGAGCTCCTGCTCCTCATACGACGAGCAGAGAACCGACAGGAACATGCGGTCTACGCCGATCGATGTCTCGATCACATACGGAGTATAGCTTTCGTTGAGTTCCGGATCGAAATACTGGATCTTCTTACCTGAGAACTTCTCATGCTGCGACAGGTCAAAATCTGTACGTGAGTGGATACCCTCGACCTCCTTGAAACCGAAAGGCATCTCAAACTCGATGTCGGTTGCGGCGTTCGCATAGTGGGCAAGTTTCTCATGGTCATGGTATCGGTACTTGCTGTCACCGAGGCCAAGAGCCTTATGCCAGCGCAGACGCCATTCCTTCCAGTGCTGGAACCACTCCATCTCTGAGCCGGGACGCACAAAAAACTGCATCTCCATCTGCTCGAACTCACGCATGCGGAATATGAACTGGCGGGCAACTATTTCATTTCTGAAAGCCTTGCCGATCTGGGCGATACCAAAAGGTATGCGCATACGGCCGGTCTTCTGCACATTCAGATAATTCACAAAGATACCCTGAGCCGTCTCCGGACGGAGATAAACCGTCATGGCACCATCGGCCGTAGAGCCCATCTCAGTCTTGAACATCAGGTTGAACTGGCGCACCTCTGTCCAGTTCTTTGTGCCTGAGATCGGACATACAATCTCCTGGTCTATGATGATCTGGCGAAGCTCATCAAGATTATTGGCGTTCATTGCCTCTGAAAAACGCTCATGCAGAGCCTCACGCTTGGCGATATTCTCTGCGACACGCGGATTGGTCTGGCGGTAAAGAGCCTCGTCAAAAGAGTCACCGAAACGCTTGCGGGCCTTGGCGACCTCCTTCTCGATCTTCTCGTCGATCTTGGCTATTGCATCCTCGATAAGCACATCGGCGCGATAGCGCTTCTTCGAATCGCGGTTATCGATCAGAGGATCATTGAATGCGTCCACATGACCCGATGCTTTCCAGATTGTCGGGTGCATGAATATAGCGGAATCGATACCGACGATATTCTCGTGGAGAAGTGTCATAGACTCCCACCAGTAACGCTTGATGTTGTTCTTGAGTTCTACACCGTTCTGACCATAGTCATACACTGCCGAAAGACCGTCATAGATTTCACTTGACTGAAAAACAAAACCATATTCCTTGGCGTGAGAAACTATCTTCTTGAACACATCATCCTGTGCCATATCTCCTATTGTTGAGTTTTACTGATTATCTTATACACCGCAACAGCCTATCCGACCGATGCATTATGCAAAGATATATAAAAATTCCAACCCTCCAATGAAGTCACCCAAACTTATCACAATTTAAGAGATTGTTAAAAAATCCTACTCTCAACTGGCAAGTGCAAAATTAGCTATTTGACGAAAGAAAACATTTTTAGGAGAATCGAAATTTAGTTTTTTGCGAGGTCTTCGGTTTATTTTGTGCTGGATTTTGCG
>JAIDKP010000079.1 GCA_029051445.1 Muribaculaceae bacterium
ATATTCCTGTAGCGGTGGCTCGCGCCTACCGTGCGGCTGTGAGTGGTCGTCCGGGCGGTGTCTATATCGACATGGCAACTCCGGCTCTCGGTGAAATCATGGATGCCGCCGATGCAGAAAAACTGTATTATACTCCGGTTGATGTCAGCTCGCCTGTAGCGCCATCGCATGAAGCGGTCGATCGTGCGGTCGGTTTGCTGGCTTCGGCAAAACGGCCGGCGATCCTTCTCGGAAAAGGCGCTGCCTATGCGCAGGTCGACGACAGGATACGCACGCTCATTGAGACCTATAAGATACCGTATCTGGCTATGTCTATGGCTAAGGGACTTATGCCTGATGCCGGTCCTTACAGCGCGTTGAGCTGCCGTTCGACGATCATGGAACAGGCCGATGTCGTGATGGTCATCGGTGCCCGCATCAACTGGATGCTTTCGTTCGGACGTGGCAGATGGAATCCGGATGTGAAATTCATCCAACTTGACGTTCAGCCGACAGAAATAGACCGTAATGTTCCTGTGGCCGCACCTGTGGTCGGGGAGATGGGACAGAGTCTCGATATGATCCTCGAAGCAATGAAAGGAAAGACCATGAGTGCCGATCCCGCATGGCTCGCTTCGCTGCAGGCTGAATCAAAAGAGAAGAACGCCAAGTTTGAGACGCGGCTCGCCGATGCGTCGAAGGCGCAGCCCATGAACCACTGGAGCGCCCTTTCAGTCATTAAGCCGATACTCGAGGGCAATCCCGATGTTATTCTTGTAAACGAGGGTGCCAACACGCTCGACGATACAAGAGACTCTGTCGATATGTCGCTTCCACGTCACCGCATCGATTGTGCTTCATGGTCGATCATGGGCATGGGCATGGGGTCATGCGTCGGAGCGGCTGTTGCGACAGGCAAGAGCGTTGTCGCTGTTGAGGGTGACTCTGCATTCGGGTTCTCCGGTATGGACTTCGCTACGGTCTGCCGCTACAAGCTGCCTGTCACTGTAGTTGTGTTCAACAATGGCGGAATCTACAATGGCATAGGGGTGAACCCGTCGGGTGGCGACGCTCCGGCACCGACCACACTCGATATTGACGCGCAGTACAATCT
>JAIDKP010000008.1 GCA_029051445.1 Muribaculaceae bacterium
GGTGGAAAATGTCCTCACGTGTAACAGATGTCGAGAATGAGTGTATGTTCTCTTCTTTAACGTTTACTTTGTCGAGGATTATATTGCGGAGGCGACGGAGTGTCGAGGGGCCGTCGGGAGTTACGGGATAGAATTCTGCAAGATTGAATACTACTACGTTCTCAAAGGAGACTTCTCCTTTTTCGTAGAGTCTTACAAGCTCGGTGTATACAGGCGCGCAGTTTGCTCCTACGCCGAATGCAATCACGCATTTGCCTTTTGTCTCGACGTTTTTCTTGATCACCCGTACTATGTGGCGTGCGAGGTAATCCGATCCGTCGGGTACGGTTTCGAATATACGGGTGTAGATCTTCTCTTCACGGGTCAGAGCCGCGACGTCGATGTCGGACTGAGGCTCGTAGTATCGACGTGAGACAGTGTCGATCTTGATCTGTGAGCTAAGGTTTGTTTTCATTTCTGATCAGGAGAAATATATTGATTTTTGAAATTGCAAAGATAAGATGTTTGTTGAAACGCGGTATCATTTGCGTGCAAGAATTGTTGCGGAACGGTGGTGTACGGTTATATTTCCTCCGTCGGAGGTTCCTATTCCGTCGGGATCAATCGTGCTGTCGGATGCTATGATGATCCAGTCTGCATCGGGAACTGATACAACGGTGTCGTTGTCGGATCCGTTGAATATTATTTTGATTTCCTCCCATGTGTCGCCGTTGGCATGGTCTCGTATCGAGTATGAGATGAGATTCGGTGTGTCGGTTTTGTCGAATACAATATTGCGGGCAATGTCGTCGGCCGATGTCATGCGGAACGCGGGGTGGCTCCGGCGCAGGCCGATGAGGTTGCGGTAGTAGCCGAAGAGGTCGTCGTTTTCGTTTTTCAGATTCCAGTCGATGGCATTGATGCTGTCGGGCGACTTGTAGGAGTTGTGAACGCCTTTTTTGTCACGGAAGATTTCTTCTCCTGCAAACATGAAAGGTGTTCCCTGTGAGGTGAACACGATCGTCTGTGCAAGTTTTGCCGCTCGTATGCGCTCCTGCTTTGTCGCGTCGGGCATTGATGCGTTTAGCTTGTCGGTGAGCGTGAGGTCGTCGTGGCACGAGACGTAGTTAATGACCTGTGCCGGTGTCGCGGCATAGGGTTTTTTCGAGTTGTTGCCTTTTGAGTAATCGACCTGCGGATGGTCTGTCGCCCCGACAATTCCTATTTTTACGGTCTCCTCGTTTCCGGGTTTTCCTGTGGCGAAACCTCGGTCGTCGGCTTTTGAGTAGTGTCCTTTTATGGCATCGCGTATGTCGTCGGAAAATACAGCTATGTCTTTCATCATGGCCACGTTGTCTTTGAGCGCGCGTTTCTGTGCCTGTAGCGGAGAGTCTCCTGCGGTCCATCCTTCGCCGTAGACAAAGATGTCGGGGTCTATTTTCTTTAGCTCGGCCGCCACTCTGTCCATCGTTTCAGTGTCGTGTATGCCCATAAGGTCGAATCTGAATCCGTCGATGTGGTATTCGTCGGCCCAGTATCTGACAGAGTTGACAATGTAGTCACCTACCATCTTTCGCTCGGATGCGGTCTCGTTTCCGCAGCCCGACGCGTCGGAGTAGGATCCGTCGGGGCGGTGCCGGTAGAAGTAGCCCGGTACGAGCCGTGAGAAGTTTGATGCGTCGTTCTGTGCCGTGTGGTTGTAGACTACGTCCATGATCACTCCTATGCCAGCGTCGTGGAGTGCTTTCACCATCATTTTGAATTCTCTGATTCGTGTCGCCGGTTCGGCCGGATCGGTCGAGTATGATCCTTCGGGTGTATTGTAGTTAAGCGGGTCGTATCCCCAGTTGTAGGTATTGGCCGCCGGATCGGCTTCGTCGACAGAGTTGAAGTCGTAGCTTGGCAGAATGTGGACGTGGGTTACTCCAAGTTCCAGCAGATGGTCTATGCCTGTAGCCTGCCCGAACGGGTTGGTTGTGCCTTTTTCGGTCAGTGCAATGAATTTGCCTTTGTTTACGATTCCCGATGACGGGTGTACCGAGAAGTCGCGGTGGTGCATCTCGTAGATTACGGCATCGGTAATTGCCGGTGTCTTCGGCCTGCAGTCGTTTTCCCATCCTTCGGGATCGGTCTTTCCGAAGTCAATGACGGCGGCTCTCTCACCATTGATTCCTACAGCTTTCGCCCATATGCCCGGTGTCTCATCGAGCCATCTGCCGTCGTGCATGATGCGGAAAGTGTAGAATTTACCATATAGCTGTCCCGGCAGCTGAGCCGTCCATGTTCCATCGGCAGTCTGCTTCATTTCTATGGTCATTTCCGGTGTCGAGCCGTGTCCGGTGGGGTATATGTTCAGCCGGGCTTTCTGTGCCGACGGAGCCCATATCGTGAATGTCGTATTGTCTTTTCCGACTGTGATTTCATGTGATTGTGTGTCGCATGCGGGGTATTTCTCAAACTGCATCTCTTTTTGTTTCTCGCCGGCACATGCGTTGATGGCGCACATAGCAGAAAGTATGCCAATGCCGACAACCGGGGATATGTTCATCGGGTAATCAGACTTTGTAAAAATGTAAATTGCATCAGTATTTCCTGCTTTGACAGGCAACCAAATATAGGAAAATAAGTGCAAACGTTCCAAAAAAAGCGGTGCAAACTGTGTAAATGGTTAATTTGTGGTGATTAAGAATCTTTAAAAGCAAAAAAGTAGTATCTTTGCGGGGCAAAAAGATGTGTCGGGTCTTTGACCGCTCATCGTATTATGTTCCATAATGTTTAAAGATTTGGAAACAAAACTGAAAATAGACATTTTGTTTGAGGCAAGCTGGGAAGTCTGCAACAAGGTGGGCGGTATTTACACTGTATTATCGACACGGGCTCACACGCTTCAGCGCTTGTATAAGGACAAAGTGGTTTTTATCGGTCCCGACGTGTGGACCGGAAGTGTCGAGTCACCTGATTTTTTGGAGGATGACACAGTGCTTGGCTTTTGGAAGTCCCGTGATTCCCTTCCTCACGGGCTTAAAGTGAGAACCGGCCGGTGGAATGTTCCCGGCAAGCCTCTGGCCGTGCTTGTGGGTTTTGAGCCGATGTATGCCGTAAAGGACGAGTTCTATGGCGAGATGTGGCGCGAGTTTGGCGTTGACAGTCTTCATGCCTATGGCGATTACGACGAGGCATGTGCGTTTTCCCATGCAGTCGGTATAGTGATCGAGAGCATTGTGGGTGACGCTCCTTCCCGACGTAAGAATATTCTCGCTCACTTCAACGAGTGGACCACCGGTATGGGGCTTCTCTATGTCAAGAGCCGTCTGCCTCAAGTGGGTACATTGTTCACCACCCATGCTACCTGCATCGGCCGCAGTATCTGCGGCAACGGTAAGCCTCTATATGATTATTTGGCCGGTTATCACGGTGATCAGATGAGCCGTGAGCTGAATATGGAGTCGAAGCATTCGCTTGAGAAGGCTGCCGCCCATAATGCCGACTGTTTCACGACAGTGAGCGATGTAACGGCTGCCGAGTGCGAGCAACTGCTCGAGAAGCGTCCGGATGTGGTGACTCCCAACGGTTTTGAAAAGAATTTTGTACCGTCGCCGTCCAAAATGAAGACGTTGGCGAAGAAGGCGCGCAAGCGTCTTACCGATATCGCTGAGGCTCTGACAGGGCGTAGCTTCGGCGACGACACTATGATCATTGCTACTTCAGGCCGCTGCGAGTACCGCAACAAGGGGCTTGATCTTTTTCTTGACATGCTTGCCACTATGGAGTACAGCATGACTCCTGATGACCGCGATGTGCTTGCTTTTGTGCTTGTTCCGGCATGGGCACGCGCTGCCCGCGAGGATCTGAGGAGGTGCCTGTCGGACGGGGTGACGGTTCCAGGCGGCCTTGCCGCTCCTGTCATAACACACGAGCTGAACAATCCCGGCGAGGATGTGATACTTAACCGTATCCGTTCTTTCGGCGTAAGCCGCATGAATGAGTCGAAGGTGCATGTGGTCTACGTGCCCTGCTATCTTGACGGAAAGGACGGTATTGTCGACATGCCTTACTATGATGTGCTTCCCGGTCTCGACGCTACGGTGTTTGCGAGCTACTACGAGCCTTGGGGCTATACTCCGCTTGAGAGTGTCGCGTTCGGTGTTCCGACGGTGACTACCTCTCTGTCGGGTTTCGGTCAGTGGGTTTCCTCAAGCCGGCCCGGCGAGGGTCTTTCGGAGACCGGTGTCGAGGTGGTAAAGCGCACAGACAGCAATTACTCTCATGTCATAAGCGAGATAATGGGTACGCTCCGCCGCATATCGGAGTTTGACCGGTCGGAGAAGTCTGTGGTCTCGGCAGCTGCCATGGCAACAGCCGATCGTGCGGCATGGAACTATTTTATCGAATATTATGTTGAGTCATATGGAATCGCGCTTAAGGCTGCCTCCTCGCGTGTCTCCGGGACTGAATCGTCAAAGAAAAAAAATAAGTAAGAATTCAATATATTATGAAACTTCAGGTAAGTAACACCAATGCGCCTGTGTGGCGCGAGGTCATGGTTAAGTCGGAGCTTCCTGCTCCTCTTAAACCTCTTGAAGAGATCGCCAGAAATCTCTGGTGGGTATGGAACAGTGAAGGAAAGTGTCTTTTCCGTGATATCGATCACGATCTCTGGCGCTCGACGGGCGAAAATCCGGTGATGCTCCTTCAGAAGCTTTCTTTTGCCCGTCAGCAGGAAATTATTGCTGACAAGGAGATGATGTCGCGCATCGAGAAGGTCTATGCCATGTTCAAGAAGTATGTTTCGGTTCCGATGCGTAAGGATGTGCCTTCGGTCGCATATTTCTCGATGGAATACGGTCTGTGCAATGCTCTCAAGATCTATTCAGGCGGTCTTGGCGTACTTGCCGGCGACTATATCAAGGAGGCTTCGGACAGCTGCGTTGACATGACT
>JAIDKP010000080.1 GCA_029051445.1 Muribaculaceae bacterium
CTGTATGCTATAACTTCATGCCCGTGCTCGACTGGGCACGCACCGACCTGGAGCATCCCAACCCCGACGGCACAAAATCACTTTACTTCAACCGCGCGGAGTTTGCATACTTCGACATTCATCTGCTTAAACGCAGTGGAGCGGTCTCACAATGGGACGAGACAACACTTTTGCGTGTCGACGGGTTGAAATCACGTATGACACCGGCCGACGACGCCCGTCTGATCGAAAATATAATCATCAAGACACAAGGGTTCGTCAACGGAAATATCACTGGCAAAGAAGACGATCCTCTGGAGAAATTCCGCCAGATTCTCAGCCTTTACGACGGCATAAGCCGCGATCAGCTCCGTGCCGGTTTAAAGTATTTCCTTGAAGCGATAATGCCTGTATGCCGTGAATATGATATAAACATGTGCATACATCCCGACGATCCTCCTATGGCAGTGCTCGGCCTGCCACGCATCATATCCGATGCCGATGACATACGCTGGATGCTCGATGCCGTACCCGACCCTCACAACGGACTCACATTCTGCGCCGGTTCGCTCAGTGCAGGAGCGCAGAACGATGTTCCGGCAATGGCGCGCGAATTTGCCCCCCGCACATGGTTTGTACACCTCCGCAGCTGCGAGATTCTGCCCGACGGCGACTTCTGCGAGGCAAGCCACCTCGGCGGACGGGCCGATATCATCTCACTTGTACAGACATTCGAGACAATCAATCCAGGCCTGCCTATGCGTGTGGATCACGGCCGCCTTATGCTCGACGACGCATCACGTGGCTATAATGCCGGCTACTCATTCCACGGCCGCATGCTTGCCCTTGGTCAGATCGACGGCATAATGGCGACAGTAGACCGTTTTCTTTCAGATAAAAAAGATCAGTAAAATGAATAAGCTGTTTGATATCGCCGGCAATGTGGTTGTCATTACGGGCGGAACCGGCGTTCTTGGACGCTGCATAGCAAAGTATCTCGCCGCTCAGAGAGCAAAAGTCGTGATACTCGGCCGTCGTGCCGACGAAGGAAACGAAATCGTCTCGGAGATAACTGCCGACGGAGGAGAAGCCATATTCCTCACCACCGATGTGCTTGACTCTGCGAAAGTACAGCATAATTGCGATGAGATCATGGAGCGTTATGGCAGAATCGACGCGCTGCTAAATGCAGCCGGAGGCAACATGCCGGGAGCTATAATACCACCACAGGGAACCTTCTTCGACATTGATCCCGATCACTTCCGTAAAGTGATGGATCTTAACCTCACAGGCACAGTCATACCCACGCAGGTATTCCTCCGCCCTATGGTTGAGGCTGGAAAAGGTACGATCGTCAACTTCTCCTCAATGGCAGCCTTCCGGCCGCTCACGCGCGTGCTCGGCTACGCAGCCGCCAAAGCAGGCATTTCAAACTTCACGGCCTATATGGCTACCGAAGTTGCCAAGAAATTCACTCCGGGTATACGCGTCAACGCCATAGCGCCAGGCTTCTTCCTTACCAATCAGAACCGTGCGTTGCTCACAAATCCCGACGGATCACTCACAGAGCGCGGAGCCGACGTCATACGCCAGACACCGTTCGGACGCTTCGGCAAACCGGAAGAACTGTGTGGCACGATACACTACCTCATCTCCGATGCATCGTCATTTGTCACCGGCACAGTGGCCGTTGTCGACGGCGGCTTTAACATCTACTCCATGTAAAACTCCCCCATCCCCATACAAAAAAAACGGGAATGCCGCATTTTGCAGTGGCATTCCTATTTTTTTTATTTCTTTACATCAAAACCCTGTTCTTTCAGAGCTTCAAGAAGCCGGTACTTACATGCTTCACTGTAATAGCCCAATATGTGCTCCAGCCAGTCATTATCGGTTTTCGCACCGGCTCTGGTTGCATTATATTGCTTTATTTCTTCGTCGTATGCACCGAGAACATCAACCATGCCGTCGCCGTTATAACTGTCGGTGTGTATAATAGCCGACATCGGCATCTTAGGCTTAAGATCAGGCATCTCACGCGGCACGCCTATTGCCAGCCCACAGACCACAAACACACCCTTGGGAAGATTCAGCAGCCTGGACACAGCCATCGGATCTGCCGTTCTTGCATAACCGATAGCATTGGTTCCAAGCCCACGTGACTCAACCGCAACCATCGCGCTCATCATAGCAAGCGATGCATCGATTATACCCACTGTCACACAATCCATTGTGTCGGTAAACGCCGGCATTTCAACACCCTTTGCTGCTGCAAGTTTCGAGATCTTGTTATAATCCATGCAGAAGACCAGAAAATGATTGCAGGTCTTAATCTGCTTCTGTCCTATGATCTCATACAGCGCCTCTTTCTTTTCCTGCGATACAACATCGATCACACAGAACTGCTGTCCGTTATAACTTGTAGGAGTATTCCTGATCGCGTCATATATAAACTGCATATCTTCAGCCGGAATCACCTCACGCTCATATCGCCGTATGCTTCTGCGTTCAAGCAGAGTGCTGTCTACTGATTTTATCTTCTTTTCCATAAAATAAATTCAATTTCTAATATTAACAATTTCCCGACCCGATATTGTTTTTTCACTTAGGCAATTTGTGCCATGTAAAATTTGTCGACCGGATCCTCATCATTCTGATCCTACGCTTGAACGTCAGTAAAGGCCTAAGCATTAACGAAGGTACAAGCCAAACCATAGGCATGCGCAGTCTGAGAAACTTTCCGGCACGACTCAGCCCTGCCGAGACAATGGTCCAGTTTGCCAGAAATGCGGAAACAGCGATACACAAGACATAACCGTTGCTGTAACTGTATGCAACCGCTGATACCACTGCAAGAAAATTAAGCCATGTTGCCCATACGAGAAGTGATGTCAGAGATCGGGCGCCACGTCCGAGACCGTGACTTGTATAAAGTCTACGTGCCGATACATCACGCAGCATGTGCTTTGGAGATCGCCAGTCTATTTTCACAAGACCTTCGGGCCTTATGTTTACTGCTGTATTTTTTTTATTTGATATCTCGTTGACAAACAGATCGTCATCTCCATAATGCAGATTTAATGTACGCGCATAGCCCTTGTGATCAAAAAAGACCTGTTTTCTGAAGGCAAGATTATGCCCTTCGCCTCTGAAAGCCTTGCCATGAAGAGCCGAGGATATCCATGTCAGTGTAATAAGCTCTATGTCGAGACGGCGCATCATGCGTGGAAGCCCACGGCCATAAAGACGCTTGGGTACAGCCGGGCCGATAACAATGTCCTTTTCCGGAACAAACTGCGAAGCCACCGATGCGATCCATTTTGGCGAACCAACTATTGTATCGGCGCAAGTCAGCAAAACTATATCATACTTTGCTGCTTTAATACCGAGGGTAAATGCCATTTTTCTACGGGAAAGACTCCTGGCTCCGTCAGGCACAAAAGTGACACGCATGTCTCCAAACCGTGAATTCAGACGGTTCACGACATCGCCGATCCCGGCATTTTGTCCGTCATTGGCAACAATGATCTCATATTTGCCCTCATATTCCTGAGCAAAAAGTTTTTCAAGAAGTCGCTCAAGCGAGCTCGCCTCGTCGCGGCAATAGACAACAACCGAGATACCAGGCCATCCTTCAGGAGGTGACACAATCTCAGAGTCAAGCTTCAACTGACGTCGTCTCGGACGCTTCAGCACACTCAGAGGCCAAAGCCCGAGAACCAGCATGAACCAGGCCGTCGCCATAAAAGCGATCTCGATCCATCCGAAATCAAAAGAAAAATATATCGGTAAAGAAATCATCTCTCCTCTATCCTGTTTATTAGATCAACATCCGACGGAAACATCTCCTTCAGCATTTTTGATATTTCCTTCCCTTCCTCAATACCGTCATGAGCATACAGACTCACCACCTCACCGAGTTTTGCGTCACGCCACAT
>JAIDKP010000081.1 GCA_029051445.1 Muribaculaceae bacterium
CGACACTGACCGAGCGTTTCGGACTTACCGAAGCCCAGACGGCGGCTATTGTGGAGATGAGACTCCGACAGCTCACCGGTCTCGAGCAGGATAAACTGCGCAATGAGTACGATGAATTGCAGAAGACCATCGCTTATCTTGAAAGCATCCTCAACGATGATTCTGTCTGCCGCAAGGTGATGAAAGATGAGCTTACCGAGGTCAGAGACAAATACGGCGATGCACGTCGTACCGATATAGATTATGTCGCTGGCGATTTCAACGCAGAAGATTTCTATGCCGACGAGGAGATGATCATCACCATCTCACGCATGGGATATATCAAGAGAACATCGCTAAGCGAATTCCGCGTGCAGAATCGTGGAGGAGTGGGATCGCGTGGCAGCAATACCCGTGAAGAAGACTTCATTGAGTATATCTATCCTGCTTCCATGCATAACAATCTGTTGTTCTTTACCAAGAAAGGTTTGCATTACCGACTGAAGGTCTATGATATACCTGAGGGGGCAAAGAATACCAAAGGACGTGCGATACAGAATCTGCTGAACATAGCACCCGACGATGCGATTACGACAGTAATCAAGGTGAAGGATGTGAAAGATCCGAATCTGAATCTCGTGTTTGCTACAAAAATGGGTGTAGTAAAGCGTACTGCCCTTGTCAACTACTCAAGCTCGATCGCAGCCAAGGGTGTGAAGTCGATGGCGATTGATGAAGGCGACCAGCTTGTTGGAGTTGAACTCACCGATGGCAATTATCAGATCATGCTTGCCAACCGAAACGGTCGTGCCATACGTTTCCATGAGGATACTTTGCGTAAGAGCGGACGTACGAGCGGAGGTGTGCGTGGTATGAAACTTGACGGAGGTGGTGACGAGGTCGTAGGTCTTGTGGCTGTTCCCGACGGTTCGGATCCCGACGTGCTGGTACTGTCGGAGAACGGATACGGCAAACGCTCGCTTCTTGATGCCTACAGGGTAACCAACCGTGGCGCGAAGGGTGTCAGAACCATGAAGGTGACAGAAAAGACCGGATCTATGGTTGCACTTAAGATCGTTGATGACGATAAGGATCTTGTAATCATAAACCGGTCGGGTATCACGCTCCGTATCCGTTGTGCCGACCTTCGTGTGATCGGACGTGTCGCACAGGGTGTCAGACTCATCAATCTTGAAAAGCGTGCCGACACAATCGCATCGGTCTGCTGCGTTGATACAGCTCCGGAAGAGGAAACTGAAGATGTAGCAATAACAGAAGCCGACATCTTGCCAGAGGAAACCGGTGATGAGGTCATTGAAGATGCTGATGAGATTGTTGCAGACGAAGATGCCGATGATCTCGGCGATCAGGAGTAACAAGATAGATTTGACAAAAAAATAATTATTAATTAACCATAGATTATGAAAAAGGTAAGTCTCGCCGCTCTGTTCTTTGCGGCAACGCTGGGTCTCTCGGCTCAGAACGCCTTGGTAAAGGAAGTGGAACGTGAAACAAAGAGTTCCAATTCTAATTTTGCAGAAGCACTCAAAAAGATCGCTCCTGCCCTTACCGATGCTGAAAGTGCCGGTGAGGCTCTGACATGGTATGTCGCCGGAAAGGCCAATGTCGGTCTGTATGACCAGAACTTCACCAAGATCGCACTCGGCCAGAACGTCGATAAGGCTCAGACCGGAAATGCACTTCGTCAGGGCATAGAGTACTGTTTGAAAGCACTTC
>JAIDKP010000082.1 GCA_029051445.1 Muribaculaceae bacterium
CGGCTCCCTCGCTTCCCGCCTCGCCGTTCTCGACGAGCGGCACCCACATCGGACATGCCTGTCCGACACAACTGAAACCTGGATGCAGTTTTGCGATCTCTATATCGTAGGATCGCGACGAGATTGTGCCGGGTGTGCCGAAGACTCCTATATGCCCGGTCCGGGTCAGCGACTGAAGCACCTCTACGGTTGGACGTATGACACCGAGCACACGGCGTTGAGGCGCTATCAGCGGCAGATCTATCTGCTGTATACTGCGTAGCGCCTTGGCCGACGCAGTGTTGCATGCCAGTACCACAAGACTGCATCCGCGGTCAAAGAGATATTTTACCGCCTCAAGCGTAAAGCGGTAGACTATGTCGAACGAGCGCGTGCCATAAGGAGCACGCGCATTATCGCCAAGATAAAGATAGTCATAGCCGGGAAGTCTCCCGACTATCTCACGCAGCACCGTCAGCCCTCCATAGCCGGAATCAAATACTCCGATCGGCCCGATGCAGCTCAATTCTTTGGATTCCATACCGGTATGGTGAAGTTAAATTCAAGACCGCCTCCCACACGATTGCGCACGCTCACGGTTCCACCCATGTTGATGAAGGTGGACTTGACAATCGCAAGCCCGAGACCGGTCCCTCCGGTCTTGCGCGAGCGCCCGGAATCGATGCGGTAAAAACGGTCGAACAACCGCGAAAGATGCTCGGCTCCCACTCCTATACCATTGTCGTAAAAGACAAACGAGTAATGCGACTGGGTCTTACCTGTGAACAGCACACCCATTTCAGTTCCCTTGGAATATGCCACTGCATTTTTCACAAGATTCATCAGGGCAGCACTTATAAGTGTCTCGCTTCCGCACACTAGGCAGTGAGCCGGAACATCGTATATGAATGTCATGTCACCGCCGATACCGCTGTCGTCGATCTCGTCGGTGAGATCGGCAAGCAGAATATTCATGTCGACCTCCCGCGGGGTGATCATGCCTCCGGCTTCATCGAGCCTTGTCAGCGTCGACAGGTCGTCGAGCATCGAGCACAGCCGCTCGACATGCTGCTGGGTCTTGCACAGAAAATGCTGACGCGACTGCAGATCCATATCGGGATTCTCAACAAGTGTGTCGACATATCCGCGCACGATGCCCACCGGCGTTTTCAACT
>JAIDKP010000083.1 GCA_029051445.1 Muribaculaceae bacterium
TTCAATAGCGACACGACCGATAAAATCCGCCACTACCGGAGGCACCCCCCAGCTGTAAGTCGGAAACACCCACACCACACGATCGCCCGACAGCACAAGCTCCGGTGTCGCGCAAATCAGTAGATCACCGCGAAGCATCACCAATTCATCGTCGAGAGCCCTGGACAGCCTTAACGCGACAGCCCCACTGTTGCCCGTACCGGTAAAACAGACTATCATCTGATTATCACCTGTGTAGCACCAAAACCATACTCACGGAACGAGGCATCCTGCACATCATGCCCTTTGTAGCGGTGATTGAGCTCCTTCAGAAGCGCGCCACGGAGTACCCCTTCGCCTTTGCCGTGGATAAACACAATCTTGCGCCCCTTGTTGCGGAGATTGGCATCCATCACATCGCGGAACTCGTCAATCTGCCTGTTGAGCATATCGGCAGGAGAAAGACCACGCACATTATCGACCAGCTCAGTTATGTGAAGATCGACAACAAGTTCTTTGGTAGGATCAGGATCACGGTGACGCTGACGCTTCATCAGAGGCTTACGTTCCGGACGCATGTCGGCCGCCTTCTTCGAGGCAAGCATCGAACGGCGCAATGCTGCGGCATCGACCTTCTTCTTGCCTGCCGGCACATCATCCTGCACGATCTCCAGAGCTATCACATCATTGTCAAAATATGGATTATCCTTGTAGCAGTGGAGTTTGAAAAACTTTGTTGTATCAATCTTAAGCTCGACCGAAGCAGGTTGCTTCATCGAGAAACTGCGGTCAGTCTTATAGGCTATATACTGCACGGCGACAAAATCGAGCGCCGGAATGTCGGCACTGTCAAGCTCCACAAGACGCACCTGAGTGGCAGGCTCGACCGATGTCGCACGCAAAAAAGTCCAGCTCTCGTCGCCGGCACCGCGACACATCAGCGACACAGAGAGATAATAGTTTGAGTCATTCACGAGCACCACATCCCATGTCGTCGACGACAGCTGCCGTATGTCAAGAGGATCAAACGCAAGAGTGACATTCAGTTTCTCACCCTCGGGAGTCTCATGAAATTTCTCATCCTGAACTGCCGGAGACGGCATTGCCACATGTACAGGAGTCTCTGCCACCACAGCCGAACGATGCCGGTCTGTCTCTGCGACAACACCACTCGGAGCATTGGGCTTAGGATCGGCCACAACCACACACTCGCGATCAAATGCCGGTGTCAGAAAACCGTCCTCATCCTCCACATAT
>JAIDKP010000084.1 GCA_029051445.1 Muribaculaceae bacterium
AGAGCATAGTCAACCAGCTCATTTATTGTATCCTGATCAAGAACACCGTCGCTGTCAGGCAAAGTAGGCCAGCGCATGCATCCGTAGCCGAGTATCGACACCTTGTCGCCGGTAGCCGGATTTATGCGGTAGGTCATTTCTCCGCCACCAACCGCCGCAGCAGAGCGGTCTGAAGTTTTTTTCGGGCTACAGCCTGTAATGAGTGAGCCGACTCCGCCGGCAATTGTCGCCATGCCACCGAGGGCTATGCCCTTAAGTGCCGTACGGCGTTGTGGATCGTATTTGAATTTACTGTTGCTCATGACAATATCATCCTATTGTGGTGTGAACATCACGCCCGTCGACGCGTATGGCGCTCTCCGGGGATACCGGACAAAGATTCTCACATGCGCCACAGCCGAGACAGCGGCTCTCGTCCACTACCGGTCGGCGACGCGGGTTCTCGCTCTCATCATTGGGATCGAGAAGCATCATAGTGATAGCATTAGACGGACAATGGCGCGCACAAACGCCACAAGCGGCCTCACCTCTGGCTGCAAGACATGAATGGATATAAGTGTATGCGCGGCCGATCGAGATATCTGATTTCTCGGCTACGGTGATCGGGTGTATCGCATCGGCAGGACACACCTCGGAGCAACGCACACACTCAGGACGACAGTAGCCGAGATCATAGCCCATCATGGGCATCATAAACGTGTCGAGCGCCATAGACGGCTTCAGAACTTCGTTTGGGCATGCCGACACGCAGAGCTGACAGGCCGTGCAGTGTGTCGAAAAGTTTTTCCAGCTGATCGCTCCGGGAGGCGCTATAGGCTGTTCCGGAGCGGGATTGTGCTTGGGAGTGATATCGGCATAGCCTCCGTCGGTGGTTTTCTCTTCATGGCGACTGATTGAGTCGGTCAAAGCGTCGGCGGCTTTGGCGACCGATGCGGTGGCGATAGCAGCCACACCGGTCATGAAACCGCGGCGTGATGCATCGCACGACTCCGACACAGCCCCGGATGTATTGACAGCCGGTGATTTACGGCGGCGCAGTCCATAAGTCATGCCTCCGTTGGTGCATGACTCGGTGCAGTTAAGGCACACAACGCAGCGCGAGTAGTCGACCGTGCGGTTTTTAGCATCTATGCACTTTGCCTTGCAGTTGCGCTCACATTTCCGGCAGCCGGTACAGATACTCTCGTCGAAACGGACACCAAATATCGAGTAACGCGATACGAAACCGAGCAAAGTGCCTACCGGGCATATGGTGTTGCACCACGCGCGCCCCGACAGAAATGCCGTAGCGCCGACTACAAGAAGCGAAATGATCGCGACCCACATCACTCCGTCGCCGCCGACAACACTGGTCACATGCCAGAAGAGAGTGCTGTCATTTGCCTCGGCAATACCGGCAAGAACATTGTTTCCGGCCTCATAGACAGGTTTTACAACATCGGCGGCAATGCGTCCATACATGCTGTATGGCTCTATAAGCGACATCCAAAGGCGCGCACCGGCCCAAAAGGCTCCGGCAACCGTGCCGACTGCAAAGAGGCAGAACACAGCCCAACGGATTATCCTCTTCTCAGGGGCATAGGCGAAACGGAATCTGCGCAACGCCTTTTTCACCCTCAGAGCTCCAAGACGGTTAAAGGCATCCTGCATCACACCGAGAGGACATATGACCGAACAGTATATGCGCCCGAAAATGAATGTAAGCAAAACGAGCAGCAGAACCACTAAAATATTAAGCCCCATCAATGAATCAAGCCCCAGAACCGATGGCCAGAACTGAACTTTAGCCATCCATCCGGTAATACCGATAGCTGTTCCGGTAAAATCGACGAACAGAGCCGTTATGCCGACGATAAACAAAACCGCAAGCAAAACTCTCAACTTTTTCAACATTGCAAAAAACATGAACGAATGATTACTTGTTCTGCAAATATATACAATTTAAGAACCTTTGACCAACTAAGGCCTCAAACCGCATTGTTAAAAACTACAAAATGCCGTAATTTTGCAAAAAACTACAGGAATAATGAATAAGTTTAAAGCGGCTCTTTTTGATCTTGACGGCGTTCTGATTGATACAGAAGGTACTTACACAGAATTCTGGAATGAAATCGCAAAACAATACGGTAAAGTCCCGACATTTGCCTACGACATAAAAGGTACTACACTTACCGACATACTCACCACACATTTTCCCGCCCCCGAAATTCAGAAAAAGCTCATAGCACAGATCTATGAATTTGAAGCCAATATGCAAT
>JAIDKP010000085.1 GCA_029051445.1 Muribaculaceae bacterium
GCCCGGATTCACGATCGTACTTCTGCGGACACCATTGTCCTCATTGAGAGCAAACTTCTGGCGATCCTTCAGACACTTCACGAAATCGGTGTTCTGAGGCTCCGGATCAGGAAGCTCGGCAATCATGTTCATGATATCGGGAGCGGGCTGGCCGTTAAGCTCAACCTCAAATCCCTGATATACCTTTCCGTTGGGACCCTCGATATAAGGCACCTTGCCCTTCGACTCGTAGCCCTCCCCCTCAAGCACGATCTGGCATCCGTCGTCATAAGTATAGACGATCTTGCGCCATGTGCCCACTGCGTCGGGATGCTGCTGCGGGGCATCGACCTCAATCTTGATAGGAGAGGTCTCGTCCTTCCCGAGGAAATACTGCACAGGGTCGATATAGTGCTGACCCATATCTGCCAGACCGCCGCCGTCATAATCCCAGTATCCGCGGAAAGTCTGGTGCGTGCGGTGCACATTATAGGGCTTGTAGGGAGCCGGACCGAGCCACATGTCGTAGTCGAGATGTGCAGGCACCTTCTCAGGCACAAGGTTTTCCTTACCTACCCAAAAGAACTTCCAGGCAAAGCCGTTGGCACCGGAGATAGTCACCTTCAGCGGCCAGCCGAGCACACCACTGTCAACGAGCTTTTTCAACGGCTCTACTGTTGTGCCGAGACCATAGAAATTATCCTTGAAACGGAACCATGTGTTCAGGCGGAAAATGCGGTTGTTGCGCTTGATTGCCTCGCGCAGACGCTTGCCCTCGCCGATAGTGCGTGTCATCGGCTTCTCACACCACACATCCTTGCCTGCGTTGGCGGCGTCAATCGCCATCTTCGCATGCCAGTGTGGAGGAGTTGCCACATGCACGACATCCACGTCGGGATCCTGGATCAGATCACGATAGTCGTGGTAAGTCTTGGGATTGACGTTGAGTTTTGACTTGGCCTGCTCGAGTCCTTTCTGCAGATGCTGTTCATCGACATCACAGATTGCAACAAGACGATAGAGGCCGTCGCTTGTGAAATGATAGGAACTGCGACCGATACCACCCGTACCGATGATACCCTTGCAGAGCTGGTCACTCGGTGCGATGTTGTTGGGGCCTCCAAGCACCCTGCGGGGTACTATGGAAAACAGAGTAAGTAGACCGGCCGTCTTCAGGAACGTACGACGATCCGTTTTGTTGTTTGCCATTTCTTATTATCGATTGGTTTAATTAGATTTTAATGGATAACAATTTCAGGCCGTTGCAGATTCATGTACCCGCAGGCCATTAAAAACTGTAGTCGGGAGCACTTCTGCGCACCCGACTACAAATATAGCAATTAGAAACTGTTTTCGCGATTAAAGTTTCGTAATTTTTAGATTTTTCCACTGCACCTTGATTCCGCCGCCATCGTGGATCTGAAGAGCGATACGGCCTTGTGCTTCGCCGATCTTCTCATCGGTGAAATCAACCATCGGCTCGCCGTTGAGCCAGGTCTGCACGTGGTCACCCTCTACGCGAAGGCGCATCGTGTTCCACTCACCCTCCTTGAGGATATTCTCCTTCTCATCGGGAATCTGCTGCAACCAGCCGCGGCCGTACGACTCATAGATACCGCCGCTGTCCTGCCCCTTGGGAGCAACCTCACACTGCCAGCCATGCACTTTCACCGGCGGCTCAACAAACGAGCGGAAAAAAATGCCCGAGTTGCCGTTGGCAAGCTGCTTGAAGTCTACAGTCAGATCGAAATCGTTGTAGTACTCGCGGGTTGCGAGGTAACCGTAAGCCTTGTCGGGACCGCTCTCGCACACCATCAGACCCTCGTCGTTGACATACCAGAGCTCCGTTCCGTTGTTCTCCCAGCCGGTAAGATCCTTGCCGTTGAAAAGATCCTTGGCCTCGCCGGTCACCTTCTTGGGGAGCTGCTTGATCTTGATGTTGCGGAACGATGCGGGCGAACCGTGATCCTGCAGACAGATCACACCGCGGTCAGCCAGACCATACTCGGGAGCCATCTCCCATTTGCCGGCATTCTTGCGGGCGAACCAGTCATCGGTCCAGGCCTCAAATTCGAGAATCTTGTGACCGTTGAGATAGTGCTCCACATGGCCGTTGTCAAAGACAATACGCGAATTGTTCCACTCACCCTGCGGGTTCACAAACATCGAATCGGGATTGGGAAGATGCATCGCATAGTCCACACCCAGTTTCTGCCACTCCTCGAGTTTAGAGGGAGCGTTGATCTCCTCCCAGCCCTCGTTGTCGATGAGCTGATACTCCGGACCGGTCACATAAGGAACCTTGAAATAGGGATCCTCCACGACATGATAGATCATGCCCGAGTTTCCGCCCTTGCCGAGTTTCCAGTCCCAGTCGAGGATAAAGTTGTCAAATTCACGATCGGTTACGATATAACCCGACAGATCCGATCCGTCGCCTGCGGCCTGGATGCAGCCGTAGACAACAGTCCAGGGC
>JAIDKP010000086.1 GCA_029051445.1 Muribaculaceae bacterium
ACCTGCATGTCTTTGCTGCCGTTGAGTGCGAGGACCGGGATTTTTATGGCCTTGATGTCGTCGGCAGGATCAAAACGGAGCATCGAGCGGAACCAGGGCGAGAGCACGGCCGAAATCTGCTGCTGTATCTGTGTCTGAGCCTGCGGCATTTTGGTAGCTTCGCCGAGCGCCTCGGTAAATGCCATAGTGATAAGAGGCCGGGCGGTGATGTCGGGTGCCGTGGATTGTGCGATATCAAGGATCTTGCGCTGCAGCTGTTCGCCGTCCCAGCGCCCTGTCACCGACATGGCAATGGCGCGGTTCTGCGACATGGATATGGAGTCGCCTCTCCATGCAGGGGCTGCAAGGGTGATGATGAAATCCACACCGTTTTGCCCGGCTCCGATGTGTATCGCGCATGTACCACCGGAGGAATGCCCGAGTATGCCTTTGGGCAGCGACGGATATAGTGAATCGAGCAATGCGAATGACGAAAGAATGTCGTCGATGTCGGTCTGCATTGTGGACGTGCGTGCCTTCTCCGGTGCCGAAATGCCTCGATCGTCGACGCGCAGCACGGCATAACCGTTGGATGAAAGAAAGTCGGCAATCGTCTTAAACGGTTTTTTACCAAAGATCTCCTCGTCGCGGTTCTGGGTGCCGCTGCCTGTTGCAAGCAGCAGGACTGCCTTGGGGGAGGAGGGTGCGGTGATGGTCGCGCCCATTTCCACACCGTCGACTGTCATGATGGTAAAATCTTTTTCGGTGAAGTCGCGGCATGCGGCCGGCACAGCGATCGCGAGACAGGCGCAGAGCGCGGATAGAATTTTTTTCATGATGTCTTTTTAGAGAAGCGTGAGAGAACAACTGCTAAAACTTCGCGCTGTATGGCTGAGCGAGTTAATGTGTTTATAATGACATATAGTGCAAGCGACAGTATGGCCTGAAGCGGAAATATAATCCATGGAGAAACGGGAATGTGAAGCAGAATATAAGCCGGGACTGCCGCTATGGCTGCATAGAAAAAAGAGGGGAGCGCGTCTCCAATGAATGCGGCTGTAGTCGAGCCTGATGTTTCGGCCGACAGAACCATAGTGTAGCCCCATGCTACAATTGCAGCGATTATCTGTCCGGCAAGCATGATCTGAAGTCCGGCAAATGGTATTCCCCGGATTTCAAGTCCCATGACCGGGAGTGTTGCCGCAAGTGCAATAAAGGCTGTAATGTCACGCACAATCTCGACTTTGACGATGAGTCGTGCCTGCCCCCGGGCAACGATATAGTTGTTGTAGGATGTGGTGATAAGATAGAATATTCCCCGTACAAGCAGTAGCTGAAACAGCGGTACGGCGGCATCCCATTTCGGGCCGAACAGTGCGTGGAAAAGCGGTGTCGCCATAACCGAGAGAAATATCATCGCAGGAAATGTCACGTAGGCGGTGAAGCGGTTGAGTCGTCGGGCTATTGCAGTAAAACGCTCCGGCTCGTTCTGTGCGTCGGACAATGCGGGCATAAAGGAGGACTGGAAGACCTGCACGAGCGACATTATGCCCATTTTGCTCCATTTGTCGGCCTGTGTGTAGCAGCCGAGCGGTGTCATGCCTATGCGGTTGCCGATGATAAAGGAGTATATGTTCTGAAAGAGTGTGTTGAGAAATGATGTGAAGAGCATCGATCCTCCTACGGCAAAAAAACTCCGCAACGACTTCCATGACATGCGCATCATCGGTTTCCATCGTGCGGCCGTCCATAGAAAGATACTTTTTACTGTGCCAAGCACAAGTGTCTGCCATACAAGTGCCCAGGCTCCATGTCCGGCAAAAGCTCCCCATATGCCTACGGCAGCTCCGGCAATCAGTCCGGCGGCATTGGCTGTGGCTACCGGACGGAGATTGAGCTGCTTGTTAAACCGATTTGCCGGCACCAGTGCTGTCGCATTGATGATAAAAGAAAGAAACATAACTCGCGACAGCGGTATAAGTCGTGTCTCTCCCCCATACCATGCGGCAATGAGCGGTGCTGCAAAATACAGGATAATGTATATGACAACTGCGGCAAGAATGTTGAACCACAGCACGCTGCTGTAGTCGAGGCATGTTGGTGCCTTGCGCTGCAACAGGGCGGGCATGAAGCCGCTGTCGATCATGAGCGAAGCAAAGGCCTGAAAGACAAGAATCGCACCGACAAGCGCGAAGTCTTCTACCGACAGCAAGCGGGCAAGTATGATACCGGTGACACCGTAGAGAATCTGTGTGCCTGCGCGATCAAATATATTCCACTTGACGGAGTCGGCCGTCAGCGACTTCATATCTTTGGTCTGCGTCATTTATTGCTGATCTATGGCTTCGAGCTTGGTGCCTGCACTGCGGTTCTTTATGTCGGCGGGGTTGCCGGCGTAGTATACTGTGCCTGATCCGGCTCCCATGACAGAGAGTGCCTGCGAGGCATTGCAGTCGACGGTGCCTGTGCCGAGCACGGTGCATTTCACTTCTTTTGCGGTGAGGTCTCCCGCCGAGATCGCTCCGGTGCCGGTGCAGTTGAGTTTGGCAACATCGCAGGTGCCGTTGACGGTGACTGATCCGTGTCCGAGCTTAGTGGCTATCTCTACCTGGTTTGCATCGATGTTGCGTATAGAGATGTTGCCGTTGCCGGTCTGTTTTGCCTTGAAATTCGGGCATGGGCTTACGCTTAGTACTCTCACGGCCGAGTCTCCCTCGTTTTCAATTGAGACGAGATGTCGTGAGCGCACAGTGACGCGGGCGACTTTGCCGGCGAATGTGCGCGGCTCGAGCGAGATGGTGAGTCTGCCTTTTGAAGAGATGTCAAATGTTAGTACCTCGGTTAGCTCTTTTGTGCCTGTGAATGTGATGATGCCGCTTGAGTCATTGCTGCACACGTAGTCGACCGGAATGCCGTGGCGTATGCGCAACTGAGTGAATTCGCCGAGTGTTACGGAGTAGGGGGCTTCGGTGTTCTGTGCTAAAGATGCTGTGACCGAGGCGATAAAAAGAATAGAAAGTAGAATGATGTGTCTCATTGCTGTTGGAGAGTTTCCTGGACTTGTGAGAGAATGTCGAGCAGGCTGTCGAGTGTGGAAGCCTGAAGCATTGCTATGCGTGTCGGCCGGAACGACGGTATGCCTTTGAAAACGGGTGATGCCGCAAGGTGGCGGCGGATGTGGAGTATGCCGCGGTACTCGTCGATGCGGGAAACGCTTTCGAGTATCTGCCGACGCAGCAGGGCGAATTTCCCGGCAAGATCGACCTGCGGGATGCCGCGCTCGGGATGAACGGCATTCTGAAGTTCGGAGAAAATCCACGGTGCTCCGATGGAGGCGCGTCCGACAAGTATGCCGTCGACACCATAGCGGTCGAAGGCTTCTCGTGCTTTCTCGGGCGTGGTGATGTCGCCGTTTCCGATGACCGGAATCTGAAGTCTTGGATTGTCTTTTACGCGGGCGATCTCCTCCCAGTCGGCTTCACCTGTGTACATCTGCGAGCGTGTGCGGCCATGCACTGTCAGCGCCTTAATACCGCAGTCCTGAAGCTGCTCGGCAAGGTCGACTATAATCTTGCTGTTGCAGTCCCATCCAAGTCGCGTCTTGACAGTGACCGGGAGGTCTACGGCTTTGACTACAGCGCGTGTGATCTCAAGCATTTTCGGGACATCGCGCAGGAGTCCGGCTCCGGCTCCTTTTCCAGCGACTTTTTTCACAGGGCATCCGAAGTTTATGTCGATGAAATCGGGGCATGCTTCGGCGGCCATGCATGCTGCTTCGGCCATCGGCTCCGGCTCGCGTCCGTAGATCTGTATTGCGGCCGGCCGCTCCGACGGATCTATCGACAGTTTGCGGAGCGTGGATGGTATGTTGCGCACAAGTGCCTCGGCCGAGACAAACTCGGTGTAGACCATGTCGGCTCCCTGCTCTCGGCATATGAGCCTGAAAGAGGGGTCTGTGACATCTTCCATCGGCGCGAGTCCGATGGGGCGTTGTCCAAGGTCTATGTTGCCTATTTTCATATTTTTCGCGGTTGGTTCAGAGTGATGAGTTGCGGCGGAACATGGCGAGACATATGGCGCATGCGGTAGCTACATTCAGCGACTCGACATGGTCGGCCGGGGCGTAGGAGGGGATGGTGAGGCGGCGTGTGACTGCGGTTTCAACCTGCTGCGATATGCCGTTTCCTTCATTGCCGAGAATAAGCATCGCTCCCTGAGAGGGTAGCGGCGAGTGCAGTATGTCGTCGCCTTGCATGAATGTGCCGCAGATTTCTACATTCTCTTCTGCAAGCGTGGAAACAAGCTTAGGCAGATCGACGCGGTGTACAGAGA
>JAIDKP010000087.1 GCA_029051445.1 Muribaculaceae bacterium
TTTATTATCCTGTAAGAATTCAGGAGACAGAAACTACAGGCGATGTAGAACAGCGTCTGCATGGAACTTACACAGCTACAATACTTGTGGATGATGACAACATAGAAAAAGTGAGAGACGGCATTATAAATATGCTAAATAAGGAATCAGACGGAAGCGACTGGACTTTTGAGTTAGAAGATGGTATGCCGGCTTCTTATCTCACACAAATGCTCGGTGGTTCCTCGGAAGCCGGAATATGGGGGCTATTGAAAGATAAAATGATTATCCTTGTCGTATTACTATTTGTGCCAGCCATAAATCTTGGAGGACTTATATCCGGTCGCATGGATGCTCGAACTGGGGAGCTTGGAGTACGTAAGGCATTTGGAGCCAACAAAAAAGATGTGATATGGATGATAATCAGTGAGAATTTGGTCTACACAATAACCGGTGGCATCGCAGGTTTTATGCTTTCCATCATCCTTATATGGGTATGGATCAGACCAGTATATAACATGCTTACCACACTGGTGGGCAACTTTCAGCTTCCTGACGGAACGTCGTTTTCATTCAGGCCCGAGATGTTTGTTTCATTCCGGCTTTTCGCTGCATTGATCGGTGTATGCCTGATTCTTAACATATTATCTGCATTAGTTCCAGCATGGATGTCTATGCGTCATTCCATTGTCAACTCGATAAACAATAACCGATCATGAAGCTGTGGATGAAAAATATGATGGCCAACCGCCGTCGCAATATCTGGTTGTTTATAGAGCTTTTGATCGTCACTATCGTGACATGGATCGTGGTCGATCCTGTGGTGATGCTATGCGGTATCGCTATGTCGCAACATGGATACGACACCGACCGGCTTATCTATATGGAGGTGGGCGTAGAAAAGAGTGAAACGCCGGCCGATTCAGTTGAACGCGCCAACGCATTTGATGCTTTGTTTACACGGATAAAATCTATCGACGGTGTCGAGTCTGCCACAGTTGTAAGCAGCTGGATGCGCCTTGAATCGGGCTCTTCAATGCCGATGAAACTGAATTACATCAACGAGGCAGGAGACACGGTCGGATATGATGTTTTCAGATATCCAAGGCCAATGGACAAAGACTATTTCACCACCTATGGGATCACAGCGGCCAAGGGTGGTCCTTCGGCCGAAGAGCTGTCGGCAATGGCAATGGGGCCTCGTGACATAATCGTGAACGAGTCAGTGGCGAGAAAGATGTTTGGCGACGGAGGCGATTATTTCGGCAAAGAGACCGTCGACAACGGCGACGGGAAAAGCTATCGGATCGTGGGAGTTGTTGATGACGTACGCCCTTGGCACTGGCGGAGTCTATGGCGCATTCTGTGGCTTGATGAGTCACATGCAGAATGTTATCCGGAGTATGAGACGACAGCTTTCATTGCAAGGCTAAATAAAGGCATAAATCCGAAACGATGGGTTAACACTCATAGCGATGAGATATACACCAATTTCAAAGTCGGAGATTTTTATATAAGATCTCTGGAAACACATTCCGACGTGTCGGAGAATACTTGGCAAAGCCAGATGGCCCGAAACACCCGGCAGCTTAAAATTGCATTGCTTGTCTTCTTTCTTGTAAATCTTGCACTGGGAGTGACAGGTACACTTTATTTGCAAACACGAAAGCGCAGCCACGACGCAGGCATCATGAAATCGTTTGGTGCAAATCGGACAAATATATTCAACAGTCTTGTAGGCGAATCAATGATAATCACGATAATCGCATGGCTGGCCGGGTGTCTGATCTACCTGAATTACGCTTACTGGAACGGCTTATCGCTCGGTATTGACTGGGAATTAGACGATCTGCCGTTTGATAGTTGGATTTCAAATTTCTGGCAGCATTTTGCCGTAGTATCGATCGTAGTTCTTGCAATCATGTCGGTTATTGTATTTATCGGAGCCTATCTGCCCGCACGCCGCATAGCTAAAGTAGATCCCGTCGAAGCACTCAGAAACGATTGAACGCAACATGGAGATGGGCATTGCCGAATACGTGAAGTACCGCTTCAACAATGCTTATATCAATCCTGCCAATTATCGGGAAAGACTCTAATGGTTTAACGTGACTGTATTATCACTAATAATACTATTGTGGGAGTACTGTCGCACGGCCTATACAAGTTATAGATAACACGCTAAAAAAACATGAATGAATGACTCTGAGAACAAGCTTACGGCGGTTATTTCCTTTCTCAACGAGGGTGAAGAGGTTGGCCGCACAGTTGCAAGTGTGCTTGAATTTGCCCGAGACAAAGTCGAGATTATCGTAATCAACGACGGCTCTAACGCTCTCTATGACTACGAGGAGATGCTTGCGCAATTTCCTCATGTCACTTATGTGAGAAACGAAAAGCGTCTTGGAGTTGCCACATGCCGCGACATGGGAGTAGAGATGACTAACACGCCTTATTTCATACTGCTTGACGCACATATGCGCTTCTATCGCGAAGGGTGGGTTGACCAAATTACCGACCTGCTCGATGAGGACGACCGCCGCATCTTCTGTTGCCAGACCAAAGCACTTGAAAAAGACGAGAGTGACGAGATTGTGCCTATG
>JAIDKP010000088.1 GCA_029051445.1 Muribaculaceae bacterium
AATACGATCTGACCGGTAGCAGCACCGGGCGATGCGGGAAGACCCTTGGCCACAACTTTGGCCGAGCGCAGTGCTTCCTTGGCAAATACCGGGTGCAACAGCTCGTCGAGCTTCTGCGGCTCCATGCGGGTGAGCACGGTCTTCTCGTCGATCATCTCCTCACGCAGAAGGTCCATTGCGATCTTAACCATAGCAGCACCTGTACGCTTGCCGTTACGCGTCTGGAGCATCCAGAGTTTACCATCCTGGATTGTGAACTCCATGTCCTGCATGTCGCGATAGTAGCTTTCAAGGCGATTGGCGATTGCTATAAGTTCGGCAGCACAAGCAGGCATCGACTCCTCAAGCGAAGGATATTTTGATGCACGCTCCTCTTCACCGATACCCTGAAGTGCGGCCCATCGGCGCGATCCTTCTACAGTTATCTGCTGCGGCGTACGTATGCCGGCCACCACATCCTCGCCCTGAGCGTTGATGAGATATTCGCCGTTAAACATCTTCTCGCCTGTTGCGGCGTCACGGCTGAATGCGACACCGGTTGCCGAGTTATCGCCCATGTTGCCGTAAACCATAGCCTGCACATTGACTGCAGTACCCCACTCCTCGGGTATCTGGTTCATGCGGCGGTAGATAATAGCGCGCTCGTTCATCCAGCTGTCAAATACGGCGCAGATGCCGCCCCACAGCTGCTCCCAGGCGCTCTCGGGGAAGTCCTTTCCGGTGTATTCCTTTACAGCCTGCTTGAAAAGCTTTACGAGTTTCTTGAGATCCTCTACATCAAGTTCGGTGTCAAGCTTAACACCTTTTTCCTCCTTCACCTTCTCCATGATAGCCTCAAACGGGTCGATATCGGCCTTGCTCTTGGGCTTCATGCCAAGCACTACATCGCCATACATCTGCACGAAGCGGCGATAGCTATCCCAGGCAAAGCGAGGATTGCCGCTCTTTTCGGCAAGCGAAGCTACTGTAGCGTCATTCATACCGAGGTTGAGCACAGTATCCATCATACCGGGCATCGAGGCGCGAGCACCACTGCGCACCGACACAAGGAGCGGATTTGCAGGATCATCAAATTTTTTGCCGGTGAGGCTTTCGACGTGAGCAATCGCATCCTCCACGTCTTTCTTAATTCTTTTTACAACCTCATCCTTACCCCACTGCGTATACTCTGTACAAACTTCAGTTGTAATTGTAAATCCAGGGGGAACCGGCATTCCGAGTAGATTCATTTCGGCCAGATTCGCGCCTTTTCCTCCAAGAAGATTCCTCATCTTGGCATCGCCTTCGGCTTTTCCGTCACCGAACGTATAGACTCTTTTCATCCGTTATAGTAATTAGTTACGAACTATTTTGATTTTCTGCTTGTGTCTCTTTGCGCTGATGCAAGCCATCGGGATTTCATCGGCATCTTTTGAGTTTTGCAAAGATACGAAGTTTCAGACATTTTCAGTCCTATTCATACCACATTTTTCAATAAAAATCTAAAAATACATTAACGACAGCAAATAACAGCAAAAAGAGAGCCGCCGATCAT
>JAIDKP010000089.1 GCA_029051445.1 Muribaculaceae bacterium
AACTTATTTTCCGACGTGCCGGTGGTGATATACTTGGGAGTGTGTGCGTCGATGTCAGGATTCACGCGGAAAGCTACCGGGGCTTTCTTACCGGCCTCACCGGCAAGCTCGTTTATCACCTCAAGTTCAGGCACTGACTCGACATTGAAGCAGGCGATGCCATGCTCAAGACCGAGACGTATCTCGGCATCAGTCTTGCCTACCCCCGCAAAAACCACTTTATCGGCAGGAATGCCGGCATCGATTGCAGCCTTGACTTCACCGCCGCTCACGCAGTCGGCACCGAGTCCGGCCAAAGCGATCTCGTCAAGTATAGCACCGTTGGCATTGGCCTTAAGCGCATAATGAACGCGATAAGCCGGACGGCTTGCAATACACCCGTTGATAGTTGCGAGAGTCTCTCTCAGCAACTTGATATCGTAATAATAAAACGGAGTCGTTACCTCCGAGAAATCTTCTATTGGAAACATTCTTCTTTTCCGTGCTATACTGTTAATTCTTAAAAAGATGATTCGAAAGAGCCTGTAGAGCGGCGACCTTGTCCTGCTTTCTCACAAGGAAAGATATATTGAAATTCGAGCCGCCGTAGCTGATCATACGCACCGGAATATCTTTAAGAGCGTCGAGAGCGTTAGCCTCAAAGCCACGGTTCTGCCAGTCCATGTCACCGACGACACAGATTATCACCATGTCATGATCAATAGTCACTGTACCGAACTTCTTGAGGTCATCCACTATACGGTTCAGATCACGCTCATTGTCGATCGTGACCGAAACACCCACCTCCGATGTCGTGATCATGTCGATCGGAGTGCGGTAAGTCTCGAATATCTCGAAGACCTTGCGCATAAACCCGTAGGCCAGAAGCATGCGGCCGCTCTTGATCTTGATGGCTGTGATATTGTCCTTGGCAGCGATAGCCTTGATCGTGCGCGAGGGAGCCGAATTATAGATCAGAGTACCCTTGGCATCGGGCTGCATCGTGTTCAGAAGTCTTACCGGTATGTTGTTGAGCTTGGCAGGAAGCACACATGTCGGATGAAGGATCTTGGCACCGAAATAGGCAAGCTCGGCGGCCTCCTCGAAGTGCAGCTCCTCGACAGGGCGTGTATTCTCGACAAAGCGGGGATCATTGTTGTGCATACCATCGATATCCGTCCAGATCTCGATCTCCTCGGCATTTATGGCCGCTCCGATAAGAGAGGCTGTCAGGTCACTGCCGCCACGCTGAAGATTATCGACCTCACCGTAGAAATTGCGGCAGATATAACCCTGGGTCAGATAAAGGTCGGCGTCATTGTGCTTCTCGAGCAGCTCACGCAGATGCTTCTCTATGTAATTCGTGTCAGGTTCCGCATTCTTGTCGGTCTTCATGAAGTCAAGAGCCGGAAGCATGACAACATTGACACCGCACTCGCGGAGCCAGAGATTCATCAGACCGGTTGACATGATCTCTCCCTGCGACAGAATCTCCTTCTCCTCAAAAACAGTGAAGATCTCGCGGATAAAAGTGCGTATATAGGCAAAGCTGTCCTGAATCACACGCTCGGCTTCCGACTTGGCTGCGGGATGGCCGGAGAAAAGATCCTCGATCACACCGGCATACTTCCGCTCAAGCCCGTTGATCACCTCCTTCGCCCCGTCGGGATTACGCTTGTGAAGGTAATCGCAGATCTCGACGAGCGTATTGGTCGTACCCGACATCGCCGACAATACCACTATATTTTTCTTACCGCGTCCCATTACAAGACGTGCGACATCCTTGATGCGCTCAGGCGTACCTACCGAGGTCCCGCCAAACTTCATTACCTTCATCTTGTGGCTTGAGATATTATCTGTTTATATTCGTTGTCACTTCAGTTATCGCAGAACCGGAAATAACCGACTTCACGCAATTTGGAGTGCAAAGATATAAATTTATAGCGACTTACTTGATCTATTACACTCGGGATTTTGACATTTTTCAGCCTTGCGCCTCAACATTTTCGCATTTTGATCTGTTTTAGCATCAGAAACAACACAAAACGCCAGGTCAAGATGAACGATTTTAACGATATTATCAACAGCTCCAAGCCCACTCTTGTTGATTTCTACGCCACTTGGTGCGGACCGTGCAAAATGCAGGCTCCGGTTATCGACAAAGTCAGAGAGACAATGGGCGACAGTGCCAACATCATCAAAATTGACATCGAACAGAACATGAAAATTGCGGCTCGATTTCAGGTAAGATCTGTTCCGACAATTATAATCTTCAGGAACGGCGAGCCTGTTTGGAGAGCTGTGGGACTACAGACGCAGGACACACTTGAAACAAAGATACGCGAGCACATACCTCTCCGGAGCGACCATTGAAACACATCTCCTCACTCCCTATATATATCCCCGCAGAGGCTGCACCGTCAGTAATACTAATACTCGGTGTAGCCTCTGCCTTTTTTCGGACTGACAGCACACACATAACCGGCTCATCGTCACATTTTCGGATTGCGGTTGAAGCGGTACTGCACGTGAAAGAGGACGTAGGCCGGAACAACATTGGTCACCACCTCGGTGCGCGCCTGAGCGTTGACAGTATAAGTGATGTTGCTGAGCTGCCGGAGCATGTCGTAGGCGTCAACGGCAAAAATCATCGAGCCTTTCATCACCGACTTTGTCAGCCGTGCGTTCCACACCACGTCCGATGTGTTCAGCCGCGAATCGGCGAAGCCCCTGCGCGTGTAGACGTTCAGGTCGGTCGATATTCCGAATCCTGCCGGAAGCACAAATGTGCCCGACACACCGTAGCGGCCGGTCCACGACGTGAAATTGCTGAATCCAGAGTCTTTGCTGCGATAGTCGTTGAGGCGCACTTCGCCAAGAGCTGATATGCGGTGTTGTCCGAACTTATAGCCGATATTCAGCTTCTCCTCGACCGACAGA
>JAIDKP010000009.1 GCA_029051445.1 Muribaculaceae bacterium
ATCCTGCCTATATAAAAGAGAAAATGAAAGGAGGCAGCGGCGACGCTTCTGTTTTGGCAGATGTCGTGCGCAACACCTATGGATGGAACGTGATGAAGCCTGAAGCCATTGACGATGAACTTTGGGATAACATCTACGAGACATATGTCATCGACCGCAACGGCTTGGGGACAAAAGAATATTTCTCCGACAAAAACCCGGCCGCACTTCAGGAAATGACAGCCGTCATGCTTGAGACGGTTCGCAAGGGAATGTGGGATGCAACTCCGGAACAGATAGCCAATATGGCCGAACTCCACACCGAGATGGTAGAGAAATACGGAGCGGCATGTTCTGGATTTGTCTGCGACAATGCAAAACTGCGCGAGTTCATTAAATCGAATGTCAGCGAACAGGCCGCCGGACGTTATGACGCGGCTGTCGCAACCGTTAGAGCCGAAAACATTGCAGCCGAAAACGACGGCATGGTGATGAAGCGCGAACAGCTCAACACCAGTGAGACCATGACAAACCGCATCAGCGGATTTGCGGTAGCCATAGCTGTGATAGCTGCGCTCATTGTCATAGTTCTCCTCCTGCGACGTCGTCGCAGACTCAAAGATGCCGAGTGATGGAAACAGTAGTAATGATTATCATGATTCTGGTGAGCTTCAGCTTCATACTGAAGCTCACCTGCCATCGCTTTGTCGGCATAATCATACTGAGCCTTCTGCCGTTGCTCTTTCTTGGCTGCGCATATGAGTTTGCGAGTATGCAGTCCAAGACACAGATACAGGATTGGCTGCAACAGCCGTCACTCATGCTCGACACATCGGTTCTGCTGACTGTCGATGTCGCGTTTCAGCTCACGTTCTGCATCTTTATGGCCATGCGACTCACCGGCCACCTTTCACGTGTTCAAACCGCGATATTCAACATCACATATTGGGTCCCCGGAATGTTGCTTTTTCCTGTTCTGTTCTCAATACTTGTCGAACTGATATTCTCCATGCCTGGAACCGGATTCGCCACAATCGGCTGGGGTACCGGGATAGCAATGTTTCTTCTGATCCCCGCTATAACCTATGGCGTGAAGTATCTTATGCCCGAATCCGAGCTACGCCTTGAGCTTATGTTTCTGATAAACATTCTCATTGCCGCACTTGGTATCGTGGCTACCGTCAACGGTCGAACTGCTGCGGCCGGAACCGACAAAGTAAACTGGGACGCTCTCGCTGGCATATTTGCAATTATATTGATCGGCACCATAGCAGGAGTGGCCTATAATAAGATTTCTACATCACGAAAACTCAAAAAACTAAACAGATGAATACCATTTCC
>JAIDKP010000090.1 GCA_029051445.1 Muribaculaceae bacterium
GCCATCGAGGTGATACGCTCGGCGCTCTCAAGCTCGAAGTGGCGCGGGTGACCGAAGAAGAAGAGGAAGAGACATACAGCTACAATGAAGCAGGCAATGATCACCAGAAAGGCGTTCTTGATGCCGCGAACGTTGTGGCCGGCGTTAGCTGCCTTAGCAGCCTGTTGGGGCTTGTTAGCTTCCATAATTGTTTGAAAACTTTTTAGTTATTATGATGATTGATTTTATATAGATTACATCTTTTTTCAATCTGACACACATGGCTTTCATTTCCGGCCATGCAAGTCTGACAGCAAAAATATTACTATTTTTCTTTAGCGCAAAATTTTCTATCACCAATTTACGCTGTTTTACAACATCTGCACACGCTTTTTTGCAATTTTACATCATCCAAATGAAGTTTTCACAAAATAATAAGCAAAGTTTTCCACAAAATACCATCATGCGCTCCACGTCTGAATTATATTGTCTAACTTTGAAATCCGATTCCGGATGTGACCGTGTTATCGGCAAACACATCGATTTTCATTTGAAACAAGAAGCTTTCAGAATATGCCTGAACAATTCCAGCGCTCCGGCGCTTTTCGCAATGAGAAACCACGGCACACACCGGCGGTCGATGTCGACGGACGCATGGTGCCACGTGATTCCGAACTCGAGCAAACCGTGCTCGGAGCGATCATGCTCGAGAGGGACGCATATACCAACGTTTGCGACATACTGAAGCCCGAAAGCTTCTACGAGCCGGCGCACCAGAAAATATATTCAGCAGTGCAGCAGCTCGGCATGCGGCAGCAACCGATCGACATGCTCACTGTCACGGAGCAGCTCCGTCTCGACGGAAACCTCGAGGCCGCAGGAGGACCGGTATATATCGCACAACTCACTTCGCGCGTGCTGTCGGGAGCAAACGTCGAATACCACGCACGCATCGTCGCGCAGAAATACCTTGCGCGCGAGCTTATAAATTTCGCGTCGACCATCGAAGGAAAGGCTTTCGACGAGACCAACGACGTAGACGATCTCCTGCAGGAAGCCGAGGGAAAACTGTTTGAGATCTCGCAGCGCAACGTCAAGAAAGACGTAACGCAGATCGACCCCGTCATAAAGCAGGCGATAGAGCAGATAGAAGCCGCGTCAAACCGCACCACAGGTCTCTCGGGACTCGAGACCGGCTACACCGAGATCGACAAGATCACATCAGGATGGCAGGCATCCGACCTCATCATCATCGCAGCACGTCCTGCGATGGGTAAGACCGCATTCGTGCTGTCAATGGCCAAGAACATGGCCGTAAACTTCAACACACCGGTAGCGATATTCTCGCTTGAGATGTCCAACGTCCAGCTCGTCAACCGTCTCATAAGCAACGTCTGCGAGCTGCCTGGCGAAGTCATCAAAAGCGGACAGCTCAGCCAGCCCGAGTGGGATCAGCTCATGACACGCATCAAGCGCCTATACAGCGCCCCGCTCTACATCGACGACACAGCCGCCCTCTCCATCTTCGAGCTCCGTACAAAGGCACGTCGTCTCGTGCGCGAACACGACATTAAAATCATAATCATCGACTACCTCCAGCTCATGAACGCATCAGGCATGCGATTCGGAAGCCGCGAACAGGAGGTCAGCATGATATCGCGATCGCTCAAGCAGCTCGCCAAGGAACTTAACATACCCATAATAGCACTTTCGCAGCTCAACCGATCGGTCGAGTCACGCGGCACAGGCAACGAGGGCAAACGCCCGCAGCTCAGCGACCTTCGCGAGAGCGGTGCCATCGAGCAGGACGCCGACATCGTATGTTTCATCCACCGTCCGGAATACTACTTGCGCTCCGATGTCGATTCAGAAGGACGCGACATACGAGGTCTCGCCGAGTTTCAGATCGCCAAGCACCGTAGCGGTAAA
>JAIDKP010000091.1 GCA_029051445.1 Muribaculaceae bacterium
GTGTACCAGCGGGCCGGCTCTACCTTCATGTGCTTGCGTATCATGTTGAAGCCCCAGTCTTTGGTCTTTTTGATGTCATAGAGAAGAGCCTCGTCGGTGGGAGCGGTAAAGAGACCGTCGGGCCAGTAGCCCTGATCAAGAGGACCATACTGGAAGAGATCCTTGTTGTTGAGCTGCATACGCATCACGCCGTTCTCGTCGCGGCGTGCCGAAATCTTGCGCATTGCCGCATAGCTCTTCACCGAGTCAACCTTCTTACCGTTCTCATAGAGATTTACCTCCATGTCATAGAGGAAGGGGCTGTCGGGGCTCCACAGTTTGGCATCGGCAATATTGAGCACAGCGGGGAACGCCGGAGTGGTCTTGGCCGAAGCGATCTGCTTGTCGCCGTCAAAAGCGATAACCTCGATGACGCTGCCCGCAGCGGGAGCCGAGAGAGGCACATCGACAGTGAGTGTGCCGTTGTCGATATCGGGTACAGTGTTGACAGCCTCGATGTGATTGGCAGCCACAGGCTCCATCCACACAGTCTGCCAGATACCGGTCACGGGAGTGTACCAGATACCGTTAGGATTGGATATCTGCTTGCCGATAGCCTGATAGCCTGCATCGGTCGGATCCCACACCTTCACGACAAGACTCTGCTTGCCCTGCTTGAGATAGGGAGTGATGTCAACAGAGAAAGGCACAAAACCACCGATATGCTCGGCAACCTTGATATCATTTACATATACGTCGGCCTTATAGTCGACAGCACCGAAGTGAAGCACCACATTCTGTCCTTTCCATGCGTTGGGCACGGTGAACTCGCGGTGATACCACAGATTATTGTCCTTGCCGACGGTCTTTCCTACGCCCGACAGAGAGGACTCAACTGCAAACGGCACAAGGATTTCACCCTGATAGCTCGTGGGAGCAGCATCAGCGGTCGGAAGGATTGCATAATCCCAGAGACCATTGAGATTCACCCAGTTTGTACGCTCCATTATAGGACGCGGATATTCGGGCAGAGGATTCGAGGGATCAACCTTGTCGGCCCAGGGAGAGCTGATGCGGTCGCCAGCCGGTGACCAGGCCATGGCGCAAGCGCTCACAGCCAGCATCCCTGCAGCCAGTGTCGATTTCAGTTTAAGCATGAT
>JAIDKP010000092.1 GCA_029051445.1 Muribaculaceae bacterium
GTTTTTTGGTGGAAACAATGGATTTGTGTTGGCTGCGAAAAATCCGGAAGTCCCGACAGAAAGAAAACGTTATCATCCGCCGTTGAGATTCAGCCGACTGCTTGTCAATGGCGAGCGTAGGCCAATGCATCGCGCTGCGGCCGACAGAGATGAAACTGAGGTGCTGTTGCTGCGACATGATGAGAACAATATCAGCATCGGATTGTCGGTAGCCGAGTATATAAATTCGGCCAATCTTGAACTGTTCTACCGTATGAGCGATGACAATGACTGGATCAGGGCATCCGACTATCTCGCGACATTCAACCGCCTCGCCTACGGATCATATGAGCTGCAGGCGCGCTATCGTGACACCGTGACAGGCTATGAAAGTCCGGTTTCGACAATGAGACTGCGTGTCGCTCCGCCGTGGTATATGTCTGGTGTAGCACAGTCGTTCTATTTGCTGGTGGCACTCATGATGGGGGCGGGAGTCATACATCGTCTCAAACGTAAGGAGCGCATGAGACGTCTGTTGCAGATAGAAAAAATTGAGCGTGAACATAATGATCAGCTATATGAACAGAAACTCCGCTTCTTTACTAATATCACACACGAGTTCTGCTCGCCTCTCACGCTCATCTACGGCCCATGTGAACGTTTGCTCTCCTATGACCGGAGCGACAACTATGTGCGCCGTTATGTCAGCCTGATTAAACAGAATGCCGAACGCCTGAATAGTTTGATTCAGGAAGTCATCGATTTCAGGCGTCTTGAAACCGGACATCGGGAACTGAATGTGGACAGAATCGCCATCTCGGCAATGTCGACACAAATACTTGCAGCCTTTGAGCATCTCGCCGAGCAGAATGCGCTTTCGCTTGTCGGAGACATAGAACCAGACATACAGTTCAATACCGATGGCAGTGCATTCACTAAAATATTCTATAATCTGGTGTCCAATGCGTTCAAGTACACTCCGCAGGGAGGTGTCATAAAAGTGTCGGTAAGAAAAGACGGCGATGCATTGACGCTTTCGGTCTACAATACAGGTAAAGGCATAACAGCCGAAGACCGCCGACGCATCTTCAATCGATATGAGGTGCTCGATAATCTTGAAGTAAATGCGACCAAGGGGCTTTCTGTGCGCAATGGACTCGGACTGGCCATCTGTCACTCGATGGTTCACTTTCTTGACGGAACAATAGATATAAAAAGTGAGCCCGGACAATATGCCGAGTTTATAGTGAAACTGCCGTCGCTTGAAAAAACGGCACCTAATCCGGCTTCGCCGGATATCACAATTCCTGATGCGATGACAGTGTCGAGAATCATGTCAGATAAAAGTCCGGGAGATATCTCGCCGGTTCAGGATACGCCGACAGAATCTAAGGGGCGTATCCTTGTGGTCGACGACGATCGTGAGATGCTTATACTTCTTCGTGAGGGACTTGACTGCTATAGTGTCGAGACGGCATCGGCGGCCGACGATGCCATGGCGCGGATGCGTGATCGTCTTCCCGATCTTGTAATAACGGATATCATGATGCCCGATCGTGACGGTATCTCGCTGATAAGCGAGATCAAGGCCAACGCAATAACGGCATCCATACCGGTCATCGTGCTGTCGGCCAAGCATACCAATGACGATCGTGTGGCTGGATTACGGGCAGGTGCCGATGCTTATGTGCCAAAGCCATTCACGTTCAGCTATCTGCTGGCGGTTATAGACAGGCTTACAGCTCCGCGTCGCGATGCCGGAGCAGCTGTGCCGGCTCACTACAGCTACGACAGGAGCAAGTTGCAGCACTACGACGATATGAAACTTGTTGATGATGTCGTGAGATATATCGAGGAGCATCTCCAGGATGAAAAACTCACAGCGCCGATGATTGCCGAAGGCCTTGGCATAGGAATACGCAAGCTCTATCGCCGCTTCCAGCAACTTGAGCAGCCGTCGCCCTCCGACATGATCAGGGAAATACGCATCTCCCATGCGATGAAACTCATGCTCACGACAACGCTGTCGATGAAAGAGATCATCTCGATGTGCGGCTACAGGAATCGGGGCAGCTTCTACAAGACATTCATGAAAAAATACGGAATGCCCCCCATAGCATACAGGGAGGAACTCACGTCGCAGAAGAGTGATGAACCCGCCAGCTCCGATGAGGAGA
>JAIDKP010000093.1 GCA_029051445.1 Muribaculaceae bacterium
ATATAGTTCTCAAAGACCTCAACATATCTTACACCGAACTTTGCTGCGATTTTTCTTTTGAGCTCGCCGTCGAGCAAGGAGTTGTAAAGCTTCACATTTTCGCCGAATGTCATCAGTTCGATCGTCTTCCACGCCGGAGCGTAGGCATCGTCACGATTGAGCCTGTGGTGAAGGCGTATGGTGGGATTATTACGGAACTTTTTGTTGTAGACCACCTTGTCGAAGTCCTTGATAAATCCCGACGACACATAAGAGCGATTGACAAACCACTGCGGATCATGACGATACATATAGGATCCCTCGAACGCAAGCACCGCCCTGAACTTGATCTCGATTCCCGAGATATACTTCAGCAAGAGCATACGCAGTTCAAGATCAAAATAATACAGCTTGACCGCGTCAGCAAAATTTGCCCCGGGGGTAAACACATGATTGCGGCGGCAGAGATCGGGATAGGCCTCCTCAAATGGAAACAGATAGAAGCCGAGACGGTAGAATCCGATGATCGACAGCACTTCCGCCGCCATGTCCTCGTCGTCGACCGTCAGCCCGCGCTGCTTGAGCAGTTCCACCTGCCCGGCGATAGACAATGCTCTTTCTTCAACCATAAATGTAAAGATCAGATAATTCTACATATCAATTGCCGCAACAAGGTGAAAAAGATCAGACTATCCACACCGGAGGCTTGCGCTCTGAAAAGTTTTCTGACAACACCGGTGCAAAAGGCGATACGAGCGACCGGGCCCCCGAGGGACACCCCTTGACGCAGGCACAACACTTGATGCACAACGAAGCGTCGACAGCAAGGCAATCGGCAGCAATGGCTCCGGTGGGACACATATCGACACATCGGCCACAACCGTTGCAACGGTTCGCATCGACTTCAGGAAGCAATTTTACCGGCGCATCCTTCCGGCTTTTCATATACTCCATCACAAACTCGTGGAAACGCAACAGCGACTGTTCGGGCGACGGCTGATCGCGCAGACACCCGGCATCGATCACCGAGACATCGCCACGGCTCAGCTTTTCAGCCACAGCACGTCCAAACTCAGCAGCCTCGGCCAGATCATCGCGATCGGGGCGCCCGACAGCAATCGGATTTACAGCTGTCGAATAGGAGTGTTCGCCGACAAAAGCACCTGCGGCCACAGGCTTGAATCCAAGCTCTGCTACAGTTTCCGCCATATCGGTGACCGCATTCTCAAAAGCCCGGTTACCGTAAACGGCAATCAGCACACACGGAGTCGACTCCGCTCTGACCGCACTGATGCGCCGACGGGCTACCGGTGCCATTTTTCCGCCATAGACCGGCGCCGCGACCACAGCCACATCATCGGCCGAAAGATGAAGCTCGTGTGTGTCACCGCAAGTGAGATCCACAGTCTCGTAGACATCGCCCATGCCACTTGCCACCGCACCGGCCACTTTTGCCGTCGTGCCGGTCGGCGAAAACACGATCACTTTCACTTTACAGTTCTTTTCCATTACTTGCCCATTACATATCAACGATCTGCACAAAAATCATAAAAAAAATCGAATAAAACAGCAATAATGCGTGGCCATCGTATTAAAAAAAGAGTCCGACCACTATAAGAAAAGGATCGGACTCTTGTTTTTTATAGTGCGGACAGCAAGACTAAAATCACTGCCGGCACTTGGGTTGTGGTCCCACTTGGGCTTGAACCAAGGACTCCCTGATTATGAGTCAGGTGCTCTAACCAACTGAGCTATAGGACCATTCAATATTCTAAAGCAATGTCTTGCCTGACTTTGCGGTGCAAATATAAGCGTTTGTATCGGTTCTCGCAAATTTATTTTTCATGAAGTCGCTTTTTGGCCATTTTCGCATGATCTATGGAGTGAGTCTGCTATATTTGCATATCTATAAATTATCCAGTCAAAATC
>JAIDKP010000094.1 GCA_029051445.1 Muribaculaceae bacterium
CCGACATTGGAGAGCATTGTTTTGTTGAAGTTGATGCCGGCGGGGATGGGCACGGTGGCAAGCAGATCCTCGGTCTTGCGCGTATAGAAGTCCACCGTTCCGTTGAACCGGTTGCTAAGGAATGCGTAATCGATTCCGAAGTTCCATGACCGTGTAGTCTCCCATCTCAGATCGGGGTTGTAGATCTGTGGACGCAGAAGAGGTATCCACTCTCCGTTAAACCAGTAGTATGCGCCGGGATTGGTTACCGTATAGTTGGGAAGGTAGCCATAGTTGGATATGCCGTCCTGTTGGCCGGTGATACCATAGCTCGCACGGAGTTTAAAATCATTCATCACCTGTGAGATATCCTCAAAGAAGCTCTCCTGCGATATGCGCCATGCAAGTGCTACCGACGGGAATGTGCCCCAGCGGTTGTGCTCTCCGAAGCGGCTTGAGCCGTCGCGGCGGAAAGTGGCCGTGAGAAGATACTTGCTGTCAAACGTGTAGTTCAGACGGCCGTAGTAAGACAGAAGCGTGTGACGCTCATCGTAGGGCTGGCTCGAATTGGTTATGTCGCCGGCCTCATTGAATGTGTCATAGGCTGGGTAATCGTTGCGCCAGTACTGATAGTCGTAGCCGATTGTTGCGTCTAACGTCGACTTGATACTGTCAAACGTCTTGTTGTAGTTGGCATATACGGTTATCAGGCGGTTGGTGTTCTTCTGAGGCCCCTGGGTATAACGGTAGCCGCCTGAAGTATAGTTGCTGAAGCTGTTTTGCGGCATGCTCACAGTGCGTTTGCCCTGCGAATAGTCGAGACCGCCGGTCACATGCAGACGCAGCTCAGGCACCGGATGAAAACGATAGTCGACATCGAAATTACCGACAAACCGCCATACTTTGGATTTGTTGTCATATTGACGCAGCATTGCAACCGGGTTGGCGATAGCACCCTGGGCAGGATTGCCGGCACCGTCGATAACTTCATGATAGCCCCCGAAAATAGGCGCCCCCGAAGGAGTAAGCACCTGATTGCCGCTGGCATCCAGAGTGCCATAGACCGGCTGGGTGGGATCGTAGGCACCGGCATTCCATATTGCGCCGGAGTTGGCTGAGTTATTGTTGGCGTAAGTGCCTTTGCCGCTTATATTCACACGAAGATGGTCGTCGAGAAACGAAGGATTCAGATTGAGATTGGCTGTATATCGGTTGGCTTTGTCGGTAATTAGCACACCTTCCTGATACATGGCGCCAAATGCCACTCTGAACGGAAGCCAACTGGCTGCGCGCCCCGATATGCTCAGGTTGTTGTCGGTTCCATATGCATTCTGGAATACCTCGTCCATCCAGTCGGTATAGGTGCCCTGACCAAGCAGTGCGATCTGGGCCGGGGTGCCGAACTGATTTATGACCTGGCGGAACTCGCTGTTGGTCAGCACAGGCGCGGTGCGGCCCCGTTGCGACAGAGAGTTGGTGGTACTGAAAGATACCTTGACACCTTCGCCCGATCCTTTTTTGGTCGTGATTATAATGACACCGTTGGATGCGCGTGAACCATAGATGGCGGTCGAAGAGGCATCTTTCAGGATTGTCATGCTTTCGATGTCGTTAGGGTTGATCAGACTGAGAAAGTTGCCTGAGCCCTCGACACCGCCGCCGACTTCCATCGGTACACCGTCAAGCACGATCAGAGGATCGTTGGAAGCGTTGAGCGATGCGCCGCCGCGCACACGTATTGTTGCGCCGCCATTTGGCGATCCGCCGTTGTTGGTGATCTGCACACCGGCTATCTTGCCATTGATAAGTTCCTCGGGAGAACTTATGACACCTTGATTGAAATCCTTTTCACTTACCGTTGCAATAGAGCCGGTAAGATCATCTTTCTTCTGGGTGCCGTAGCCGATTACAACTACTTCGTCAAGTATCTCGCTGTTGGGTTGTAGCGTCACATCGATTACGTCCGATGTGATTTCCACTGTCTGGTTGATATATCCCACATAAGAGAATGTGAGTTGCTTGGCCGACTCGGGAATATTAAGTGAGAAGTGGCCGTCAAAATCGGTTGAAGTACCGAGTGTGGTACCTTCTACCTTGACTGTAGCGCCTATAAGCGGTTCTCCGGTCTCATCCAGAACGGTACCCGTCACCGTCCTTTGTGTTTGGGCGTAAGCCGAAACGGGTATGAGGAGTATGGAAAGAATCATTCCCAATATCCATCTCCTTATTTCAGCATTGCCAATTGCTTTGTCCATATACAAGAGTGTTATTGATGTTTTTTTAGTTTAAGGTCGCCCTTGTTTTTTTTAAGGTTGTGGGTGATGGCCTCCGCCATATGCCCGTGAAGCTAAACAGGAAACAATCTTTTTTGCCTTAGGAATAATATACCTGTTGTTTTGAAAACCAATCTAAGCCAAATGTACACTCCTATAGCATGAAAAGACTGCTAAAAATGGACAAATAAAACAACAGAATGGACAATTAAGAAAGATTTTGGGTCATAGAAGAGGCGTTTGTCTTATTTGTAACTTACGCTCTCATCTTCTGATTTATATTGACTTGGCTTTACTCCATATTGGCTCTGGAAGCATTTTGCGAAATACGACGGAGTCTTGAAGCCGACCATGTAGCTTATCTCTGAAACTGTGAACCGGTTTTGGCTAAGAAGCAGTGCGGCTTTCTGAAGTCTCACGCGGCGTATATAGTCGAGTGGGGCGGTTCCCATATATTTCCTCACAAGACGGTAAAGCTGTTTGTTGGGGATGCCGCTTCTCTCACAGAGCATGTTTACGTTTAGATCCGGGTCAGAGATATTGTCTTCAATAATCTTGGCGATTTTGGCAAGATTCTTCTCGTTGACCGATTCTGCCTCGATAGGTTTAGTCTCGGCTTCGGTTATGGCTTGGATTCTGACTTTTTCTTTGATCTCTCTCCTCGCTTTCAGAAGCTGGCTTATGCGGCCGGTAAGAGCGGTAGGCTCAAAGGGCTTGGTCATAAACACATCAATGCCGAGTTTGATACTCTCGTTTTCTGTCTTGTTGTCGGTTTTAGCTGTGAGCATGATGATCGGTACCGACGAGAGACGTGGATGCTGCTTCATGCGCCTGACCATTTCCAGACCGCTCATTATAGGCATCATTTCATCCACAATTATAAGGTCAGGAATGATGGATGCGGCGATAGCGAGCCCTGAGCGGCCGTTTTCGGCCGTGAAGCAGGTGTATTCATCGCCGAGAAGCTCCATGATGAACCCATAGATCTGTATGTTGTCTTCAACGATAAGGATTTTGGGGATATCGGGGCTGTGAGACTCCGGATTGCGGGGCGACTGTGGCCGCACTTTTTCTGAAATCGGCAGTGTGACGACAAATGTGGTTCCTTGCCCTTCTTTGCTGTAAAGGTTGATATTGCCTTTCATCAGCTCAAGATACTTTTTGATCAGATAGAGTCCGAGGCCGGTTCCTTCACGGAGCTTTGATGTCGCAGGAGATCTGAACATGCGTTGGAAAACGAGTGTCTGATCAGTGTCGGCTATTCCGACACCGTCATCCGACACCACTATCTCGACATTGTCATCCTGTTTGCTTATGCCGCATGATATTGTCGCGCTGTCATCTGAATACTTGCAGGCATTGGAGAGCAGATTGGTGATAACCGATTCGAGTTTTACGGCATCCGCCTCGATCAGTATCTCCGGGCAGGATGCATGAAATATGAATTTCTTTTGCGGGTTATTTTCATTGAACACTTCAAAAACACTGTGACAGAACTCGACAACGTCAAATGTCGAGAGAATCAGCAGACTCTCGTCGGCATCTTCGAGATGCTGAAGTTCAAGTGTGCGGTGTATCATATTGTTGAGTCTAACCGCATTGTCATAGATTGTCTCAAATATTTTCTTGCTTTCCTGATCCTTGGCACGCTCTTTCATCAGGCTGACCGGACCAATTATCATCGACAGAGGGGTCTTCAGGTCATGCGATATGTCGGAGAGGAACGACAATTTGCGTTCCACATTCTCGAGTGCGGTCTGGCGTTCCTGTTCTCTGAATGACTCGAGATTGCAGCGTTTGGTGTACCAGAAAACCCAGTAGATGACTCCTGCGGCAATGAGAGCATAGACACATATCGCCCACCACGAGAGGGCATTGGGTGCTTTCACTGTCAGAGGGATTGAGAGCGGTTGCATGGGGGAGCCGACCTTCTTCAGCAGCAGGTGGCAGTGTCCCATCTTCATGTCGGAGAAAGTGATAGTGTTGGCACCCTCAGGCATTACGATCCATTCACCGGTAGAATCGGCAGGTGACTCGGAGATTTTGTACATGTATCTTTGCAGGGCCCAGGGCGAGTAATCAAGGGTGCTGACTACAAGAGACGCATTGCCTCCATAGGGGATTGTCAGGCCGCTGGCTCCTCCTTGAAGGTTCGACAGGTTGAGACATCCGCCGGCCTGCTC
>JAIDKP010000095.1 GCA_029051445.1 Muribaculaceae bacterium
GTGCGGCGGCAATATCCATCCTGTATCTTTCGGAATTCGTTTTGTCTAAACTGGAAGTAATATATTCCTGCAGCTTTATATTCCCGCATACAAACTCAGTACAGGGAGCGCCATGAGCCGCCGTAACCTCCGCGTGAAGTCTGGCGATATCAGTGCCCGATATACCGGCTTCCAGCACATTACGATTGATCGAACCCCAGTTTTCATCATCGCCATACATGGCACACATATTATTGATATATCCGTCGGCCAGTTCACTTCTATCGTCCCATGCTCCGGAATGTAGGCCTCTTCTACTGTTATGCCGGGGAAGGTCGCTTTTACCTTTTCATTTAAGGTCTCAATCGTCAGCTCACGTGTCTCATCTATGGTTGTCCCGAAGTGAACCATGAGAATTGCTGTGCGCCCTGCAGGACTGTCTTTGAGATCTCCGGCATTTACTATCGTAATGCTTGTCAGAAGGATCAGTAACAATAGGATTTTTTTCATGATGGTGGTAAAGAATTAAAAGCCCCGGAGTCATCACGACACCGGAAGCTATCGGCAGAAAAAGAATGATATATCCTGCGGTTATTAAATCAGTGGATTTTTAGGTCTGAGTTTACGTTTAATATACCTCCATCCGAGGATAGCTGAGGTAAGACAGAACACAATACCTGTAATACAGAGAATCCAGAGTGTCACATACCATGCTCCCGGATGTCCTGCAAAAAACCGCAGATTGAGATAATGCAGCCCGCTGAAGAGAATTTTCCGTGTCCTGCGGTTGTCGTTGTAGAACGTTACATCGCCGTCAGATGGATCTATATATAGCACCGGACTGCCGGGATAGTCGAGTCTGACACGATACACAGGTAGGTGAGGGTCGCTTTTGATACCGTAATACAGATTGTCGGGTTCGTTAATTGTTTCGATCGTCATAGGGATATCTTCGCCAAACAGACGGGATACGCAATCTTCAACTGTCTGTCGGGGAATATCGAGAGGACGCAGCTCGCTTGAGGATGCATCAAATATGAGATAGGAGTCGGGGGTTGATACTTCGATGGTCGGAATTGATCCGATACGACCGTAGTTCACTATCCGGGCATCAGGGTAGGCATTAAGCACTGTTGCATAATCGAGTTTATACTTATCTGCATCTGTCATGCCCGTGCCCCACAGCTTAGATGACGACACGTATTCCGGACCCTCAACCGGCACCAGCCATGATGGAACTTTCTGAAGGGCAAAAAGTCCGCTTATGCTCCAGGAGATAAGAGGGAGCGCGAAAATCAGGCCGAGTGTGAAATGAAGTCGCATCAGCCGGCCTCGCAATGGGTTACACCAGCGGCCTGTGCGCCGTCGGGTCTTAACCCAGAGGAAGATGGCGATATAGAGTCCAGAGAAAGAAGCGATAAGACAGATGGCCGCCCCCGTATGAAGCCACATCTCCCAGCGATCCACATCGGCTCTCAGAGACGGAAAATATAACTTATGAGGGATGGCGCCTACCCACGACCAGAATCTTGACCGGAGGGTAGTGAACTGCAGTGGCTCCGCCGAGCGCGAGGCCACATACAGTTCGCTTTTATTCTTATCGCCGTAATGGAACTTATAGATCGGGAGCTCATCGATATACCGCGAATACATTATCCATTGGTCACGTTCTGTGAGGGTATCCACGCGCACTATTGGAGCATCCAGCCATCTCGATGCCGTTTGGAGGGCGTCGACATAGGTGGCCGGGCCGACAGGCTTACCCTCGGGTGTACAGACGACCGCTGTATCAGCAGTTGACCAACTCACGATTGTCCTTGCTCCCGACGACGAGATGCTGAGCGACCGCAGGCCGGAAGGAAGCGAGTCGGTAAATGCCAGTCTTTCAGGCAGCGAATCGGAGATACTCATCGCGCGACTTCTGTCAAGTCGTGGAAAACTGTGATAGAGAAGCACGAGACCCGTGAAAAACCACATGCAGAAAAAAATGGCGATGAATGTTCCTGTGACCCGATGTATGGTAAATGTGGCCCGGTTTAATGGATTCATATCGATGAATTTACGGAGTTTTTATTCGGTATCGGCACAATAGGTTATGCGGTCGAAACCGAAACCCTCCTGAATCTGTGATCCCTTGGTCATTTTCTGACTGCGAATGTCGTAGACATAAATGGTAGGAAGGTCTGCTTTGGGATTTGTGCCGATATATACCCTGCCGTTAAGCACAAACGAACGCTGAGCGAAATTGCCCTGCGAGTATGGCAGATGCTGACCGTCGTAGGTAAATTCCACGGATTTGTCGGTGGGAATATCGAGCACGCAATAATATACGTTGTAATTGTTGCCCCAACCCTGATTCTTGTCGTTAGGATCGATCACAACTCCGCAATACTGCGGATCCATGACCGAGAGGACGAGTTTATCATAACCCATATAGTCGATCGTAAGAATCTTGCCTCGGTCGGGAGTGCCGGACGGATTGGTGCGGAATCCTTCATAGGAAGCATCGAAATCCATCTGGTCCTTGTTGATGCGAAGAACGCGCCCGTACTGCTGGGTAGTTGTATTGAAGCCATCCATGTGGAAATTGGCTGCTATGTAGAGATTATCATTGTTATCGAAGGCCATTTTGTTCTGGAGCAGCTCGCCATACGATGTTCCGGCCATCACGACGTCTTTTGTCTCATGGGCAATGTTGTCGATCTTCATGGTCGAGGCATCTATGAAAGCTACGTAGAAACCGTCAAAGGCAAATGCCGAGCGGGCGTAGAAGTAGATCAGCTTGTTATCGCTCTTGCGGTAGCCGAGCAATCCGGATGTGGTCAGAGCACTTATCCCGCTCAGCGTTGTAAGGTCATATTCACCTTCCGCTATGATGGTCATTTTCTCGGTGTCGAGCTTGGTCCAGAGCGCTTTGGTTTTTGGTCCGTCTGAGCTCATTATGACCAGCGTCTTGTCGTCGATCCAGGCATGACAGTAGCGGTAAGTGCGGTAGGTGTTTTTTTCGAAGGGACGACGGGCTACAGTTTCGATGCCGGCATTTGTGATGCGGTACTTGCCGAAGCAATCGCCCGTGGGAGGTATCTCGTAGTAGTAACCGCCTTTGGATATGATTTCCTGGTCAAGTTTCCCGGTTATGTCGCATCCTGAGTTGACGAATGAGATGACGGAGGGATCTTCGAGCGAGTTCACGTTTTTCACAAGATATGCCGTTCCATTACTGGTGCCGGCCGTCACCCACACGTCGAAATGCACATTCTTGATCTCTTCGCCACCGATATCATCGGGCTCGTCGGCATCGCTCGAACACGATGTCATGGGAGCTATAGCCATAAGTGTGGCTACTGCAATCCCTACATGTCTGGATAGTTTCATGATCTAAGCAGATTTGTTGTTATGGTTTATATATGTTTGTATGATCACTCAAGAAACAGGCGGAATTTTACCATGAAGGATCGTCCCGGCTTCTGCAACTTGTAATTGTCGTATAGGGTGGCGTTAAACAGATTATTGATTTCCCCGGTTACGTTGAACCGCTCATGAGACCACGAGTAGGTGAGATAGATGCTGTGTTCGCACTGTGTGGGAATCTTTGACTTTGATGACAGACTGCCATACCCTTCCCATGTCAGGAAAAACCAATGGACATATTGGAAGATATATCCTGCCCTGAGTCGGTCGGTAGGATTGAAAAGTTTTCGGTGAATGAACGTAAATTCGGTATTCCCATATAGCCAGGGACGGTTAGGGATACGGTTATTATATGTCACGGATGGTTTTCCGTCCGATCTGACCGGATTCTTGTCACGACTTACGGAATAACTCCAGTTGGATGTCAGATGGAATCTGTCAGCATAGTGGTAGCCCACCTCCCCTTCCAATCCTCTCACCGACACCCGCGATATGTTGCTGTAGACAGAGAGGCCGGTATTCTCGTTGGTGATCAAGTGGATCATATCACGTACTCGCCTCAGATATCCGCTGAGCTCGTAGTAGAATGTGTGGCCGCCTCCAGGATTGATGTTCCCGAAAAATCCAAGGTTTAAGTTAAGTGAATTTTCCGGACGGAGAGAGAGGTTGGGAGAAACCGTGCTTCCGTTTCCGAGCATTTCCCTTGAAAGGGGGAGACGGACCGCTTTCTCAACCGACGCCTTCATCTGGGCGCTCTCGATAAGATTGAACCGCGACCCGATTCCGTAGCCCCAGAACGACTGGGTTGTTGTTTTGACGGGATCGCCTGACCAGATGGCACTCATCTGCTTGATAACCAATTGCTCTATATAGGATTTCACAAACGCTGTATTCTGCAGGCGTCCATCGAGAAGAGCCTGACTATACGATAGCCCGGTGATATGTTTTGTCAGCACATCTTTGGATGGATCATAGTCGGTGTCCACATCATCGTAGCGCCGGTTTCCTGTCCGGTTAAGTGAATAATTGAAATTGAGAGTGTGGATCTCTGCAATCGAGTAGTCGATATTCGCTCTTGCCAATGTAAGAGGTCTGATATAATGGCGTATAGAGCGGCTACCTCCAGTTATTTCATTTCGCTGTGTCGGTATCCAGTTACCGTTCCAGTCATATTTGCGGAACACAGTGTCTACGGTCACCGATCGGTCCCATGTATGCGAGGCCGACAGATTGACACTCATTCCATGGGTAAGGAAATTATCCTGAGCGTAAATAGTCCCGAAACTCCATGCATGACTCTTTCGCCGTGGCGTTCCATACACAATAGCTTGGACGGAGCCTGTCTGAATCTCTTTATCGACGTTTGAATAAGAGGCATTAAAAAATAAGCGCTTCGCCCAGGGCTTATTTTCTACCCCTATATCAATCAGTCCCTGAATGGAACGATAAGCGTCGTGAAAGCGTCGGCGGTCAGTTGTCACGTAACTGTCTGCCTCGTTGTCCCAGACCTCAACGTCCTTCATCAAATAGTCATTTTTGGAATAACTTAAGTCAATAGAAGGACGTATGAGCAGGCCGGTACGTTTTTCAGCTATCTGACCCGTAAGATCTGCCTTGGCAGTGCCGAACGAACCAGCACTGACCGATGCGTCAAGATAATTACGTTTTAATTTACGGGTTATGATATTTATTGCTCCCCCCATAGCATCCGTACCTAAAAACGATGGCACCACACCTTTATATATATCAATACGTTCAACCTGATTGAGCGGAAGGTTTTCAAGAGAAATATCGGAGCCTCGCGATTCCATGGCAACTCCATCTATAAAATAGCGTATCGCACTACCACTCAATCCATTGAGACTCACATCGAAGTCTGAGCCGAGACCACCCGTCGTTCGGATCCGCACTCCAGCCGTACGTCCCACAAGGTCCGAAAGATTTGCCGACGTGTTTATTACCGGCTCAACGTTAATTGAATTTACGGTAAACTCGCTTTCGCGCAGACGACGGAGTTTGCTTTTTGCAGTTACGGTAACCTCCTTAAGCTCCGTAATATGCGACAGCACAAAGTCTATTCTGGCATCTGCTTTTAAATTTATCGGACGCGAATAGCTGTTATAGCCCGTGGCCGACGCAGTGAGAACGCCATGTGCCCTCGACATTTCAATACGGAAATCTCCATTTATATCCGCCCGACTTACAATACCAGTCGAATCAAGAGTTACCGTTGCGAACTCGATAGGATTACCATCAGGATCAGACACACGTCCGGTTACAACAACCGAAGCCCCGACCTGAAACCGGAGGAAAAAATTAATTAGAACAAGGAAAAACAGTAACCGGGAGAATGCTGCCATATAGGATGCTTTTTCGGAAACGTTTTCCGATAGCATCGACACGCAGGCAATTAGCCTTGTTGCTGCAAAGGAAATCGACAGGCCGCTCTGCAGAACAAAGATTGTTGTCTTGTGTTTTATCTACCCGAAAACTACAAAACTATATGTTGTCCTGGCAGGTCTCCTGACTTATCCTGCTCACTGACGCCTTCCCATCGGTCTTGCCGACAGTGACATTATGTCAGTGAGTTATAAAGGAATTACAGTAGCGGGTCTGTCCCGGATTCTCACCGGATTCCCTATTAATCGCGTTTCCGCAAACCAAAACGTGATGCAAAATTACGATTTTTTTTCAAAAAACCTAAATAAATTTTGGGGTATATGCTGTCTCTGAACTTCGGAACGGACCTCCGAATACCTGTCCCTGACAAGCTCTCTGAAATAGTTTGGTTCGGTGCGCTCACCCTCACAAACCACAAGGAAGCGCACATTTTTTTTCACGAGTGGCAACCTTGCGTTTTTTCGCAGCCTTGGCCTCCCGTTTTTCGCGCTTGAGCTGTTCGATTCTTGATTTTGGAAGCTGCCCCATAACTTAGCTCATGAAAAGGATTGCACCATAGCGACCATTGATATAGTCCTTCTCGATATTGCGGTCGTTGCGAACTTTGTTTCCGGATTCATCACGGAACTCTACCAGAGAGTAAAGCTCTGTCGAGTCTGACTTGTCTTTCTCGATAAACCAGATCTGGTCGCGACGGAGATATTGGATATTCAGAAGATTCGTGTCGTGGGTCGCAAAAATCAGCTGGGCTCCATTCTTGTTGAACTCCTTATCCATAAACAGTCCGATTATCTTGCGAGTCAGGAAGGGATGGAGTTTTGCGTCTTTTTTCGGTCCTGAATCGAAATTTTTAGGCATGAAAAACCGCAGAATACATTGATATTCTGCAGCTTAGTCTTATTTAGACTTTTATTGGCCAGAACCTTTAGCTCGCTGCAACTCAATTGCAGCAATCTGTCCGACCCGCTAAGTGGAGCTGGAGGGACTTGAACCCTCGTCCAAACGTGGAATCAATGAGCTTTCTACATGCTTAGTCTTCACTTGGTTTTCGTGATGCGGCAGGCAGAAGACGACCAACCGTATCCTTATCCTCTATTGTTTCGGCTCGGCCGCGAGGCCGGTCAAGCCTATTTCCGATTTACCTGCACTGCCGGGTCGATCCGTCTCGGAAAAAGGACAATCGGGCAATGTCTTGTCGCTGCAACTGTTGCGGCGATTAAGCGTGATCTACTGTTCTTCGATCAGGCAGCAAGAGCGTAGTTGTTTTCGCCAATTAACTTGCTGATGTCTCTGTTTAAAGAGTGTGGCCATCATTGCTCTGCATGCTTACTTCACCGCTTCTTCACGCTGTCAAAACCAGTCAGCCCCTTTGAAACGGCTTCTTGCGAAGTGCCTGTAAAATTACAACAATTTCACAGGCACTGCAAGTTAATTTTTAATAAGCTTCTGATGCCGACGGAAAATCGCCGCTCTTCACATCACTGATATATGCCTGAAGAGCACCGGTCATCACCTCGTTCAGATCGGCATACTTTCTGAGGAATTTTGGAGAGAAACCCTTGTTCATGCCAAGCATATCCTGCACGACAAGCACCTGGCCGTCGCAGCCGGCACCTGCGCCAATACCTATCGTAGGGATTTCCAGCGTTTTCGAGACTTTGGTTGCCAGAGTTGCCGGGATTTTCTCAAGAACAATAGCAAAACATCCTGCCTGCTGCAGTGCAAGCGCATCGGCGATCAGCTTTTCTGCCGAAGCATCCTCTTTTGCCTGAACACCATAGGTTCCGAGCTGATTGATCGATTGGGGAGTCAGACCAAGATGTCCCATCACCGGAATTCCGGCCGATACAATGCGCTCGATCGTAGGCGCTATATCCTGACCACCCTCGATCTTTACCGCAGTCGCACCACTTTCCTTCATGATACGTATTGCCGACTCGAGAGCCACAATCTGGTTTCCCTGGTAAGATCCGAAAGGCATATCGACAACGAGAAGAGCACGTTCAAGACCACGCGACACACATGAAGCGAGAAAAATCATCTCGTCAAGTGTTATCGGAAGTGTTGTCGAGTGCCCGCACACGACGTTGGCGGCGGAGTCCCCAACGAGCACCACATCCATTCCGGCCTGATCAACAATACATGCGGTAGTGTAATCATAAGCCGTAAGCATTGCTATTTTCTCGCCGTTTTTTTTCATCTCGGCAAGACGGCGCGTTGTCACTTTGCGCTGATTATCGGTTGTATTTGTCGACATTATATTTCTATTAGATACACGGAAAAAGGACAAAACACATCCCCGCTGTTTTAAAGAGGGCGAGCCTTGTCCTATTTTATATTGAAGTACGGTATTACCGGTTACTCTGCGGCTTCGGGAGCCGGAGTCTCAACCGGGGTTTCGGTGTCAGTGGATGATGCAGGAAGTTCGGTTGCAGCGGGAGTCGGGAACTCAGGTGCCGAAGTTTCAACCGGAGTCGCATTTTTCACACGTGCGCCCGACTGCTGACCATTAGGAGCGATCCATACAGCCACTATCGAAAGAATTGCGATAGCACAGCCAAGTGTCCAGGTGGCTTTCTCAATAAAATCATTTGTACGTCTTACACCCATTATCTGGTTTGAGCCCGAGAAGTTGGATGCAAGGCCGCCGCCCTTTGATTTCTGCACAAGTACCACTGCGATAAGCAGTATCGACACGAGGACTGTGAGGATGATTATAACAGCATTCATTGTTTCAATCGATGATTACACGATTAGTTTTCTATGTTTTTTATTCTGAAGACTTGTTCTCCCGCCTACGCCGCGCCTCTTCATTGGCTATCAGCTTGGCGAGAAATCTCAATTGAGGGGCAAAGTAAATATTTTTTTCGGGATAATTCAAATTTAACTGCTCTATAATTTCGTAAGCCTGGCGATAACGCTTTCGTTTGATATAGAATTTTGCAAGACTCTCCCGCAAAGTGCTGTCATCGCGGGGGGGAGGAGGTGTTGCAACAGGCCGGCCGTCGGCAACCGGCGTGGGAGCCACGAGAGGACGGGATGCAACATCCATATCCGGCAACGTTTCTCTCTCGGCCTCCTTGTCATGGGTTTTAAGTATAAACGAGTTTATAAGGGCATCGGTCGATCCTTCCGGAGCTTCATCAGGCATTGGCAGATCATAGCGTTCCTGCTCGGCAAGCACCGATGCATAATCCGGCACCGGATTGAAAATAAGCCTCTCGATCAAAGCTTCCTCATCGCTGTCCGATTGTGTGTAGGTCGACAGGAAACGGTCGATTGTATCATCAGTCGTAGGCGTTACCGCCTCTTTGACCGGAGGATAGAACTGATCCGGCTCCATCTCGCCATGCGCGAGACCGGCCATACGGTAAAGTTCCTCTGTTGCCTGCGAAGGCATTGCGGCTATAGCTTTTCGCGCCACAGCGCGCCTCTCGGCCTGCACCGCCTCATCGGCGACAGGATATTCGCGGCATGACCTTTCAAGCCATATCCTTGCAATAGAAGTAAAAAAAGGCGCGCCGTCAAGAGCCCCGATGATCTCCGAAGCACGACACAGCGGCCTGGATTCATCAAGAATCTCTCCGGCAAGTTCCACACATCTTTGCTTCAGGTTTTCCACGGCCTCAGTGCTTTTTACCAGTTGCCCAGCGTAGCGTTGAAAATCAGATCGACAAGTTCCTTCGAGATCTGCTCGCAAAGTTCATCCTGAACGTCTGTAAGAAGCTCCGAGCTGTCAAAATCCCTATATGCCGAAAACGACTGATCCATGTCGTTTCCCTCTTTCTTTGTGTCGGTATATTTCACCCTGACGGTAATCGTCAGCCTCGTCATTGAAGCGTAGGCATCCTCTGTGACCGCCTGAGGCGAAAGCGAGTACCCCGTAATCTCTCCCTCAAGCACAAGGTCAGAATTGTTGTCGGTCGTACGCAGACGCGTATTACGGGTTATATAATCCAGCAACTCATTTTCAAACGTCTGTTGCAATGGAGGATAGACAAGAGCGGCCCTGATCGGGAACTCCGATACATGAATCGTCTTATAGACCGAATAATCGAGGGCTGCCCCGTTGAACTTATAGCTTATGCGACAAGCGGTAAGCAGCAATGCCACACACAACAGCAGCATTGCTGAGACTTTAAGACGACCAGAAAATCTGAAAAATTCACGTTTCATACTCTCGCCATTATTCGATACCGTATTCCCTTATTTTCCTATACAACGTCCGCTCAGATATATTCAGCTCTGCCGCAGCGGCCTTACGGCGGCCTGCATGACGTTCAAGAGCCATTTCAATCAACTCCTTTTCAGAAAGCTGAGCCGCCTTGCGACGCACATCAGCCACATCGCCGACCTGCAAAGCAGACTCATATGGGCGATAATGGGCGAGAGCCTGGGTTACAGGCGCTACCTTCTGGCACAGAGCGGCTTCGCAGGACACATTATCCACTTCGTCGGCACTCAGATCAACGATCGGATGCCTGAATGCCCCATGAGCTACATGCGGCTGCCCCGACGAGCGCCCCACCTCCAATTCGGCACGCAGCTCATCGAGCTCATGCTGCAGCTTGAGTATCATGCTGAAAAGCATTTCTCTCTCATGTTCGTAGCGCGAAGAGCCGTCGTGAACCGCAACCGGAGAGAAGTCACCCCTTGATACAGCAGGCAGATATCGACCTACGATCTCGGCATCTATGACATTTCCGGCCTCAAACAACGACATCTGCTCCACCACGTTTTTAAGCTGCCTCACATTGCCGGGCCAGCTATAGCCCAGCAAGACATGGCGTCCGCTCTCGTCAAACGACACCGCAGGAACGCGGTAGCGCTGGCCGAAGTCACGTGCAAAATGCACGGCAAGCATCACTATATCAAGACCGCGCTCACGCAACGGAGGCACAGAGATCTGCACTGTCGACAGACGGTAATAAAGATCCTCACGGAAACGCCCTTCCCTGACAGCCTTGAGCATATCCACATTTGTAGCAGCCACAACACGGATATCAGTCGTCTGAACTGTCGACGAACCGACCTTGAGAAACTCTCCGCTCTCAAGCACTCTCAGCAGACGCGCCTGAGTCGTCAAAGGAAGCTCGGCAACCTCGTCAAGAAATATAGTACCGCCATCGGCCTCTTCAAAATAGCCCTTGCGGGTAGTCACAGCCCCTGTAAACGCACCCTTCTCATGACCAAACAGTTCCGAATCAATAGTACCTTCTGGTATCGCGCCGCAGTTAACCGCTATATACTTTGCATGTTTGCGCGGACTGAACGAATGGATAATCCTGGGGAAAAACTCCTTACCCGAACCGCTTTCACCGGCGACAAGCACCGAAAGATCTATAGGCGCGACTCGAAGAGCACGCTCCACGGCGGCATTCAGTGAACTGTCATTGCCCACAATGCCAAACCGGTTACGAGCCTGTATAGCCTCTGGACTTAGCTGTGAGATATCGATCTGCATTTATCAGGATTAGCAATGAGAGAAAAGGCCGGGCAATCGCTTGCTTCGGCCTTTCTGTCGGTTCTTTTGTGGCGGGGGCAGGACTCGAACCTACGACCTTTGGGTTATGAGCCCAACGAGCTACCACTGCTCCACCCCGCGGTGTTTCAGTACTGCAAAGATACTACTTTTAATGGCCTACGTCAACCCCCTTACAATAAAATCATTGTTAATTATTGCTAATTACAAAATATATCACTGAATCCAAGCCCGTTGAGGCACGCCACCACTGCACATCATCGTTCTCCCCGATCTTTACAGCGTCATATCCTGCAATCTCTCCGTCCAATTCTATACTTCGCGCCTTGAGCGAGAATCTTGCACTGCGGCCGTCTGCCGCAAGATCACGCAGCGACACACTCTCATCATCAGCTACAACGAGTACTCCGGGCACACCGTAGCACAACGACACACCGGCCCCGACGCACCTCGGGGTCGCATCCTCAAGCTCTGCGATATCCTGCGCCGTCAGCTTGGTCCCGTCGGGCAACACAGGAGACACCGGAAGCTCCTCCCTGCCATTATGGTCACCCGGATCGCGCCGTACATCGTCACTACAGGCCACCGCAACCGGCAGAATACCGACCGACAGCATCATTCTCACAAATACACTCATATCATCAGTCGGTAATCAGCACAACAACTTTGCCACGACATCCGTCGGCACTAAACTCAAACTCATGCTTCCCCTTTCCGAGTTCCGAAACCGCGACACGTTTCCCCGCGACCCGACGGCCATCGACAGTCCATGCAGCATTTTCCGGAACAAACGGCGACACAAGATCCACCGTCACGTCAGAAGGAGCGTACACCCCCTTCAAAGGCTTCAACGCTGGTTCATCGCCACCTGATCCAAAAGGCACATCCTTCTGCTCTCCCCATATATGCCCCACAAGAGCCGGCCATGAAACAAACGGATTAACATTTCCCTGCAAGGCGGCCACCGCTTCATTTCGTTGACGTTCCCTGTCATCGGGCATCTGGCCGTCGTGCAGCCCCAACAGATACCCGACAGCAGCCGATGAGAGCGACGGATATTTCCCGGGGGCCATGAACACCGCGCCCGGACCTACCCAAAGGTCCGACGGATAGATACAGGCGGCATACAGTATCGCACGCGCCAGTTCGCCGGCATATCCCGACGGCAACACCCACACCCCCTGACCGAAGGCATCCTCGCCTATTTTAATAGAACCGTTGTCATAATACGTCTTCACCGATACCGGCCAGGGCATATAATCCTTACGCAGCCCCACAATATCGCTCTCGCACGGATACAGCACATGCATATCGCGGCACATCACAGGCAGCAACGCATAGTCGGGCATCCACCAGCTTCTATCGACAACAGGCAACATGGTCACTCCCTCAATCGTCAGTCCGTCTTCGGATAACAGAAATGAGTCTCCGCCAAAGCGGTTTATCACTTTCCCGTCGCCGGCGGCATCAACACGCAGCAAAGCAGGCCACAGATCCCCATCGGCATGAACCGCCGAAGGGCTGCAATGCACACGCACCGCCTCCTTCAATGCCTCGCCGCAAAGCCCTGCAGCCCACTCCGGCGACTGCGCCGACACGATCGACACCGCAAAGGCTACAGCCACCACAAAACCGCATATACGCCCTGTCACTTTTCCGCAAGCTGAGATTCGATATCGCTTATATCCTGAAGCCACACAGCCGCCGAGGCATCGGAGGGCATACGCCAGTCACCCCTCGGCGACAGACAGACACTTCCGACTTTCGGACCGTCGGGAAGACACGAGCGTTTGAACTGCTGCGCAAAGAAACGGCGGAAAAACACGCGCAGCCACTTCAGAATCACCGCATCGTCATAATCCCCTTCAAACGCCTGGCAAGCCAGACGGTAAATCTTGGACGGACGGGAACCGAAACGCAACGTATGATATAGGAAAAAGTCATGCAACTCATATGGACCGACAAGATCCTCTGTCACCTGCGCGATCTCACCTCCGGCCGTAGGAGGAAGCAGCTCAGGACTTACAGGAGTGGCGGCTATGTCGAGCAGGACTTCCCGCAATCTGCTTCCTTCCGGAGCTTCATAAGCAAACCACTCCACAAGGTATCTCACAAGAGTTTTAGGTACCCCGGCATTCACTCCATACATCGACATATGGTCGCCGTTATATGTCGCCCATCCGAGCGCCAGTTCCGACAGATCACCCGTCCCGAGCACCATTCCGCTTGTCTGGTTTGCTATATCCATCAGCAGCAATGTGCGTTGGCGGGCTTGAGAATTTTCATAAGTGACATCATGCACATTCCGGTCATGCCCGATATCACGGAAATGCTGTTCGACAGCCGGCACAATCGAGATTTCGCGCAACGAAGCGCCGAGGAGCTCCGCCAGATCGACCGCATTGTTGCGTGTGCGTCCCGTAGTACCGAATCCGGGCATAGTCACTGCGACAATTCCCCGGGGATCAAGACCGAGACGGTCAAACGCCCTGCGGGCCACAAGCAGAGCAAGAGTCGAGTCAAGCCCCCCCGACACTCCCACCACAAGCGATGCGCAGTTGGTATGCTTCAGACGCTTGGCAAGACCGGCAGCTTGGATATTCACAATCTCGTCACACCTGCGACTGCGGTTTTCTTCTCCGGACGGGACGAAAGGCAGACGTGCGACAGGACGCAACAGCTTCTCGTCAATCGCGGCAGCATTCCGAACCAAGCTCTCGTCTTCCCTGACCAGAACGACATCACATGTCCGGAGCATCGATGATGCCTCATAATAAGTACCCTTATGCATACGGTCACGGCGAAGTTGCTCCACGTCGACATCAGCGACAGCAAAGCAGTTTTCTGCGTTCCAACGTTGGCTTGAGGCAAGCAATATACCGTTTTCAGCCACAAGCGCTTTTCCGTCGAAGACAAGATCGGTCGACGACTCACCGAACCCGGCCGAAGCATATACATATCCGCACACACATCGCGCCGACTGCTGCTTTACAAGATCAAGAAGATAATCATATTTACCCGTTATATCATCAGATGCCGACAGATTAAGCACGATATCGGCACCTGCAAGTGCCAGGCACGACGAAACCGGCACCGGAGTCCAGAGATCCTCACATATTTCGATCCCGACTTTCACACCGCCAAGTTCATACAGCGACACCTTCTCCAGTGATGCGGGAGTAAAAAAACGACGTTCATAAAACTCGTCGTAATTGGGCAGGAAAGTCTTGTCAGCCGCAAGCACAACCGTTCCGCGGTGTATGAGTACCGCGCTGTTGTACAGACGTCCGTCATGCTCCCTCGGCACGCCTACGGCAAAAGCGATATCCATGGCCGCCGTCTCACAGCACAGCCTTTCGACACCATCTTTGGCCGCATCAAGCAGAGCACGCGAATGAAAAAGATCGGCACAGGTATATCCGGTTACCGACAGTTCCGGAAAAACCGCAAGTTCGACATTTCTTTCTTCGAGGTCAGCCAGTCTGTCAAGAATGTTGTTGACATTGAATTTGACATCGCCGACCGACACATGCAGCGCACATGCGGCAACTCTGATATATCCTTTGTTTCGGGTATTTATAGAAGACATTTTTGTCGGTATTTTTGTTTGGCACAAATTTATAACTTATTTGCGCAAATACCGGCTTGGCCTGATTATATTTTCCGCCACACGGCTGGTCAGAGCATACTGTCGATATGATCTTCAAGCATACGACCTGTATAAGGAGCCACAATATAGTCATCGGCTCCGGCACTCAGAGCCTCAGCCATTGCATCATAGTCTTCCTTGTGAGAGCATAGCAGGACACCGGCATTGGCATTCCTCATTTTAAGCGACTCTATATACGATATCGCCTCGCCCTCATCCAATGCCAGCGGGTCAATCGCAAGAAGTGCGATCTGTGAAGCCGGAACCGACAACGCCTCAAGCAAAGTCGAGCAATAAACGACATTAAATCCCTTAGGCATATAGTTTTCACTTATACGCCTGAACAATGTGCCGTCAAGATCGATTACAACGATTGTCTTCATCCGGTTTTTTCCTTTGAGATTTACCGTTTGCAAAATTACCCCCAATAATAATTGAAACGACGATAGACGCAGTATTGTCTCTTTAATGTCTCATACATTCTGAATCGCGATAGCAAATACTGGTTATCAACACCTTACCGCCATCACAATATAACAAAATGTGTCACAGCCTAAAAAACTCTTTTTGTGAGTAAATTGTTATAGAGTTGTAAAAATAGCCCGGAATCAACTAAATATCAAAGGCTTTTAGTTAATTAAGTTAATCTACAAGACAGCCGGACACACAAGCTCCCCCGCATGATATGATCAATACAATACTTCTGAAAAACAATATGAAAATAAAAATATTAAGCCACTTGTCGGCTCTGGCTATGATTCTATCAACAGGCGCATGCACGACATCGGCAACCGGAGAAGACTCATGGGGCGACGAGGCATATGAAGCCAATATCTCCAGCTTCATGGCAGAGTACTTCCCCAACCGCTCCTATACCACGACCGGGCAAAATGACGACAGCAACATCATACGCGTAAAAAACGGCCCTTCAATCACATTCGATCCGACAGGACACTGGATATCGGTAGTAGGATACGGCGAGACACTGCCGCCTGTTTTTCTGTTCGACCAGCTGCCGCCCGATCTGTATGAATATGTGCAAGGACTGGAGGCCATTAACGAAGTCTACAGCGTGATAGCCGATCACGGCCTATATTCCGTAGATATGCTCGATTCCTCAGTGACGTACAACAGTTCGACCGGGACAATAACCCAGCCGGCCAACCTTGTCAGAACTGTCTCGAGAATCTCAGCGTCGCCTTGTCAAGGGGAAATACAAGAGTAAGGATCATGCCGTCGTCACTTAGCCGGGCGCTACACTCGTCATCGCGGCCGAGCGACACATGCATCGCATCGGTCCACTCAAGATTATAGTCACGCAGAAAGCCGCTTTCTTCAAGATGCCCTTTTATCATCCCCGGCCGCCACTGGCCGGAGTTTGTCAATGCCCCGTCAAGATAAACTATTGTCCAGCTTCCGTCGGCATGTTGGTCCGGCATGATACCAAGAGTATACTTCCCGCCCGGACGGCTCCATGCCGGATCATTGTCACGGTCGAGATATCGCCATACTCCTGCCGGCGACGACGAGATCTCGTCAGGTCTCGGGAAATCCTCGGCCGAAGTACCCGAAGTCATGGCATCGGCCACAGGCACCGGAAACATAGAAGCAACCACTCTGTCCACAACAAGATCCCGGCCGCGACTGAATATCACAAACGAGTGCCTGTCAGGGATCGAATGCCCGGGACGATTGCCACGCCCCATCAGACGATCCTGCCCGACACACCACATTATGCCGTCTCCATCCACTGTCAGCGACAAGGCCAGAGACTCCTGACCCGCATGAATTGCCGGAATATCCTGTGATTCCCCTCCGCACGACACCCGCAGAAAACGACAGTCCCCGTCCATACCGAAGTCGGTGTTTCCCCATTGCAGAGAAAGAGTATCCGACGAGCCGTCGACACACTTCCACGCGACACCCCATGATGCGGCGCTCATGCCGCTACGCGGCCTGTCGCCTTTCACCGTAGCGACAACGTTGATCTCTACACCGCTCCCCTCTCCTTCGGCCAACAGCCGGCGCACGTTGTCTTTTTCAAGCAGGATCTGAGCATCGGCGACACCGATCCATCCCGACAAAACAAACGAGACTACCCCGACAAGCCATCTGGTCATAGACATGCAAGCGCTTTCACGGCATCAATAAAATCCCTTTGGTCCATATCCCAGGGAAGCCAATGTATCACATGCCCGCGGCGCTCCATACCCCTGAACCACGTCATCTGCCTCTTGGCAAACTGGTGGATAGCCGTCTGCAGTCCGGTTTCCATTTCCGGACGCGAGATCCGGCCTGTCACATACAATGTCAGCCACTTGTATTCAAGCCCGTAGTAAATCAGGTTCTCCGCCGGAATTCCCTCGGCAAGCAGGCTTTCGACCTCATTGGTCATGCCTGTTTCAAAACGGGATTTAAGACGATCATCAATGCGCTTCCGACGCATATCGCGGTCTATAGAGATACCTATGACCAACGCATTTTTCTCCGGATCTGACTTCGATCCATACTCTTCATCGGGATGTGCCTGATAATAGCTCTGGATTTCAATTGCCCTCAGAGCCCTGTCAACAGTATCCACATCAGTGGTATTATGAAGCGACTTCATATCCGACAGGATTATGGCAAGTTCATCAAGCGTTTTACCCTCAAGGCTACGCCGCAACTCATCATTGCGCGGAACTTCAGGAAGTTTAAGCCCGTTGAGAGCAGCCTCGACATACATCCCGCTGCCACCGCACACCACAGGCATGGCACCACGCGACCTGACATCGGCGACTGCCGCATTGTAATCCCTGAGATACCGGTGCAGATTATACTTGTCACCGGGCTCACACACATCGACAAGATGCACCGGGACATCACCGTATTCACAGAGATCCTTGCCTGTGCCGATATCCATGCGGCGATAAACCTGACGCGAATCGGCGCTTATCACCTCTCCGTTGAATTCTCTTGCGAGATCCACAGCCCTGCGGGTCTTACCCGTAGCCGTTGCCCCGACAACCGCAACAAGTGAGGTCCGTTCACTATTTTCACGTAACGCCGTCATCACATCCCGTTGAAATATCTGCGCAAAAACTTGCGGAGCCTCCACAGAGGCTTGTCCTGATTGATAGCTGCCACTGTCAGCCAGTTTTTATCGTTATAGTCTACATCCCATTTACACAGATCCCTGAGCCTGAAAGTAGGCCGGTAGTTGCGTATAGCATAAAGACGCAGACCGGCCGGCGTATAAGTCTTCCATGTCACGGCAACAGTGTAAATACGGCGAAGTTCCGACTCAAGCAGCATTGATGCATCGCCATCCTTGACCATGCGCCACACCTGATCCATACTGTAAAACTCGCCCGGCGTCCTTATGCCCTCGACTTGGCTTTCAGCTTCAAAAAAACAGATATAATGAAGCGTATTGGAGAGTGTCACGGTATTCTCATCGACATAAGCAAACCTTATTTTTGCCGGAGTCAGGCCGGTAATACCGGCAAACATATTGAGCGCCGAAAACTCATCAAAGTTTTTGGTAAAAGCCTGGCGGAACTTCACCGGCGTGTCAACCCTGCCTCCGACCGGACTGGCGGAAAGCAACAAATGCTCCCCGGCAACCATCAGAACCCTCC
>JAIDKP010000096.1 GCA_029051445.1 Muribaculaceae bacterium
CGCGATATAAATTTGGTATTTGCTCACAATGACCGTATGGCCATGGCTGCGCGCAATGCGGCCGACAGGCATGATAGGCGCGATGTGAGGATCAGCGGTGTCGATGCTGCGCCCGAGATCGGCATTCAGGCAGTGGCGGATTCCGTCATCAATGCCACGATATTCTATCCGACACAAGGAGGTGATATACTGCGTACGGCGCTCGATATTCTGCAAGGTCGGCCGTTTGCCAGAGATTCGCTTTACTTTTCGGCCGCGCCTGTCGACATCAGCTCTGCAAGGATGCTTCTGCGACAGAACGAGGCTCTCATCGAAGAAACACAGAAACTTGAGAAGCTCAAAGGCATGGTCGACGAATTCTGGGACCGCCATTCGGCGCAGACAACATTGCTTTATGTCGCTGTTGCGGCACTTATCCTGCTTGCAGGGGTGATATTCATGCTGTTGCGTGCCTATTGGACTCATGTTCGCCATCAGGAGGCGCTTGAAGAGAAAAACCGTCAGCTTGAACAGTCGGCATGCGAGATAAGATCTTTGTATGACCAGTATCATGAGGCGATGCAGTCTAAACTCATTTTCTTTACAAACGTCAGTCATGACCTTCGTACGCCGCTTACACTCATTGCCGATCCGGTGAGTCAGCTCGTCAATGCCGATAATCTTAATTCCTGGCAACGCACTCTCATGCGTCTTGCCGATAAGAACGTGAAAATTTTGCTGCGACTTATAAATCAGATTCTTGATTTCCGAAAATACGAAAACGGCAAACTTGAGCTCGATCTGTCGGAGGTTGATCTGCGCAAGGAAATCAATGATTTGGGGGAGTCTTTCCGTATTGCCGCTTTGCGCCGTCATATAAGATTCAACATTGATTTTCCGGAAAACACCGATGCTTGTGTGGCTCTTGACATAGGACGCTTTCAGCGCATATTCTTTAATCTGGTGTCAAACGCCTTGAAATTCACACCTGCCAACGGTAGCGTGACTGTGAGTTTTGATATAAGTGATACAGCTCTTGTAATGCGTGTCGCCGATACAGGCAAGGGAATGAGTGAGGAGAATGTCCGTCATATCTTTGAGCGGTTTTATCAGGTTGAGTCGGTGGATCCGGCGGGATCTGGCATAGGTCTGGCTGTGAC
>JAIDKP010000097.1 GCA_029051445.1 Muribaculaceae bacterium
GCCACCATACCTCGTTGCGGAAAGCCGAAGTGGTCGTGTTGTAGTAAGCCTCGTTGTGTGTGCCGTAAACGTAGTCGGGATCACGGAATTTAGCGAACTGTGTGAGGAGGTTGATACCGTTGCCTTCGTTCTGCATACCGACAGCCTCAATCTCGATAAGCTTCATCTCCTCGACGCGCATCAGCGGCACTGATACACAGAAACCTACATACTGGTTGTCGTGACCTTCTGCGCCACCAGCAGCACGGAATTTAAGTGACAGGCCTCCCACAGCCTCATAGTTGCCACCGGCATAGCCAACAGTCCATACCCACTCAGGATAGTCGGAGTAGGCTTTGAGAGCCTCTATCTGTTCATCCTCAGTGGCAAGGTCATCGATTGCGAAATCAACAAAAACGCCACGGCGGATATCGGTTGCGGGAATGGTCTCATAGAGGTGACGATCGATGAAGTTTGCCTGACCGTAGTTGGCTGCATATCCACAACCCGATACACTGGGATTGATCTCAAGGATCATGTGCGAACCCCAGCAGGAGTCACCGTCGTTTAGGATGATGTTGTTGTCGGTCGGCTCAAAGCGAGTCGCAAACATCCATGCGCTGTTGGGGGTGTTGAAACCGTTGTCGCGCGATGTGTACTCCGCATTGCTCATCATGGCGTAGCCGTTCTGAGCCAGCTTGGCATACTTCTCGGCGTTAGCCCAGTCTTCCATAAGGAGATAGGCGCGGGCTTTGATGCCGTAAACCACGCTTTTGTCAATTGTATAGACATCGGTGCGCTTATACCCATCGATCATTTGCTCCGCTTTGTCGAGATCCTCCAAAATGAACTCCATCATTTTCTCCCATGTGGCACGAGGATTTCTTGCAGCATCTTCAATTGTTGTCGTTTCGATAACAATAGGCACTGTGATAGCCTGCTTGTCGGCAGCATATGTCTTCTGAGCGAACATCTGCGACATCTCAAGATACATCCATGCGCGGGTCGCATAGGCCTGACCGCCACCATTGAGGCGTGTCTGATCGGGATTGTCGCCGATGTGTGAGATCACATCGTTGGCGCTCTTGATCCACTTGTAGTAGTAGGTCCAAGGGATCTGGCAGTTGAGATATGTGGGACCGAGAGAAGTGCCGCACTGATACCATGTGCCGTACCACGAGCCTGAGTAGGCGGGCACTACATCCTGTCCTGCGACATCACGGAGCAAAAAGAGCGACGTGATACCGTAGTCATAGGGATACGTGTTATCAGTTCCGAAAATGAAGTTGCCTGTAAGATTGTCGTAGAGCGCATCTACAAATCCCTTGAAGGCATTGGGCGAGTTGTTTACCTGATCGGCATCAGCATAGCTGGTCTCAGGCTGAAACTCCTGCATACAACCCGACAGCATAGGAA
>JAIDKP010000098.1 GCA_029051445.1 Muribaculaceae bacterium
GAGCCATTGCGCGTACAATGACCAATATCTCAAATGGAGGTCGCACACCGGTTGCCGGCATTGTGCATGCGGTGGTGCTTCTTCTTTCGTTCCTGTTTCTTATGCCGCTTATTAACCTGGTGCCTATGGCATGTCTGGCTGCGGTTCTGATTGTTGTGGCTTATAACATGAGCGGATGGCGCACTGTCGCACACATCTTCAAGGCTCCGGGAAGTGATATATCGGTTCTGATTGTGACAATGCTTCTTACCGTGATATTTGATCTGACGATTGCCATTGAGATGGGATTGCTGCTTGCGATGGTCCTGTTTCTCAAGCGTGTGACTGGAAATACTCAGATTAAAGTATATGGAGAGCAACTTGATGTCTCTGAAGGAACTGACATGCCTTCGTCGGGTGAAATGCTGAATGTCGCAAAAGGTGTTTCGGTCTATGAGATCGACGGACCCTTCTTCTTTGGTGTTGCAACCAAGTTTGACGAAATGATGCGTAATACCTTGCATAAAAAGCCGAAGGTGAGAATTATACGTATGCGCAAGGTCTCATTTATCGATGCTACCGGACTGCACAATCTCGAGCTGCTTATATCATCCTCGAAGTCAGAGGGAATAGAGGTCGTGTTGTCGGGAGTTAATCAGTCGGTTAGGAACTCGCTTGAGCACGATGGGATCAACAGGCTTCTTCCGGAAAGTCACATATGTGACCATATAACAAAAGCTGTCCAGCTTGCAAACAGGCTGGTGGAAGAAGGCAACACTATCCGGAAGTAAATAGGGTTATTCCAACGCTGTTTTGAATCTTTCGAATTGCCACTCTGGCGTCCAGGATTCAATAGCTTCATAACATTTATTTCTCACGGCATCGCGACCAATAGCTTCATTCTGGTCGAGTTGCCGTGAGATTGCTTTTGCGAGGTCTTCGATATTGTTTTTCTCAAACAACTGTCCGGTTTGGCCGGGAATCACTGTCTCTGCTTCAGGTGCCTGGGCTGAGAAATCGGAGTGGGTCACAACCGGAGTGCCAAGCTCGAGAGCGTGAATCGCGGTAAGTCCTATGTGTCCCGGAGATACGCAAATATCGGAATTATATATAATTGGAGCTGATTCCATAAGGTCGTATATCGGCCCGAAAAAATGAATGTTATCCCTTAGCTTGAGATCAGAACTTGTTTTGAGTAAAGTCTCTTTATCATGACCTTCGCCTATAATGGCAACGTTGCATTCTCGACCTTCTGCCTTTAGAATCGCCACAGCCTCAAAAAGCTGTTGCAATTTTTTTATAAGAGAAAGGCGTCCGATGTAGACCAAAGTCGGGCATGACGGATTTTCAAACCATTGTCTGAAAAACATAGCTCCGGAGTACCCTGATGCCATTTTATGTCGGATATTTATGAATCTGTCATGATCAAGCGAATTGTGTATGACGTGGATTTTAGATGGATCAATACCCTCTTTCTGTGCTATGTTGCGTGAGTGGTTTCCGTATAGCAGCAGCCCGTCGGCCATGCCGAAATACAGGCGGTAAAAATAGTTTCGCAGATTTTTTTCAGTTCCATTCCATCCGTGACTCCATAAAAAAATCCGCGCACGTTTTGATCGTGGTCTTAAACGATTGGATATCATAACATACCATGATCCGAGAAACTTAATTTCTCCGGTCATGATAATGTCTTTGCGGCTGCTTAAATGCAATATGCGCCTTAATCCCCTGAGCCACCATGTATTTACTTTCCCTTTTTCCAACGGAAGTGTTTTCACGCTGTGCATGAAAGAAGTGTCGCATGAAGGGATATCTGTTTTGTTTTCACCAAATATCCATCTGCAGTCCCAGTTCTTTTCAATTAACCGGAATATCGGCTCTCTGTAGTGGGGGCAGATATTTAGTATGAGAGTCAGATCTTTCGACGGATATCTCAATGTCTCCATCTGATCGTGCGTAAGGGATGTGTCGACAGGTAATCGCCAAGCATCAGACCTCCGATGATAAATGCACATCCGAGATACCCCATAAATGTAATTTTTTCACCAAGGATGATCCATGCGGCAATCAGTGATACGATAGGCGACATGTACAGATAGTTTGAGGCTTTTACTGCTCCAAGTCGTTTCACGGCTATGGCCCAGAAGAAGAATGCGAGAATCGAAGCTCCGAGAACGAGGAAAAGAAGATTGCCCCAGACATCGGGTTTCAGAAGCGCGCTGAAAGGAGTTATATGCGGCTCGGCGGCAAGAAAGGGGATAGCTGTGAGTACGCCGTAGAAGAATGTTTTGCGTGTTATGAAGTTGGTAGTGTATATTACGTTCAGACGTCTTAGAATTACAGAATACACACACCAGCTTAATGCGGAGGCGAGTGCAAGAAGGTCGCCGATGATATTGTCGGACCAGCTCGTTGTTGCCGAAGCGTCCCCTCCGCCGTTGAATATGACAAAACCAACTCCAAGAAAAGCGATTATTGATCCGATCCATGTGCCGGTTGTCGGTCGCTCGCTCTTGTATAGTATGCCTACAAGTATCGTTGTGCTGTCTCTTAAACCCATCTCCGAGCCCACGAGA
>JAIDKP010000099.1 GCA_029051445.1 Muribaculaceae bacterium
GTGCCTATGCGTGCAAAATCGGCCTACGGCGCACGCATCAATCTCACTGATGAAAACTGCCTGCTTGATCCGAAATGGCGTTGCATCCCCGACCCTGATCCTGAGTCGACGGTTATCGATGTGCCTTGTGTGCTTGGCGCAACCTATGCAGGCAGTTGCCGCTATTGGAAACATCTGCGAGGATACGAGGGATTACGTTTATATGGACTTGAAGAGCCTTATATTTCCATGAAAGTATGGCTTGAAGGAGGCCGATGCCAATTGATCAAGGATATTGAGGTCGGACACATATATCGCAAGCGATCTCCATACAGAATTGCGAACGATGAGATCATGTACAATCGTATGCTCATTGCATCGCTGCTGCTACCCGATGATCTTAAGAAACAAGTATTTGATGCCTGCCTCCGCCAAAGCGATACGCTCTATCTTCATACAAATGAACTTTTAGTTGAAAACGCAGAGAAAATCAATGAATTGAGGAAATATTGTCATTCTATCATTCAAAGGGAATTCGAATTCATTAAAATGATGAATGATGAATAATTAGCACTAACTTTAAAAAAATAAAAAAATAATTTGGAAATACAATATACTTATATATCTTTGCGGGGGTAGGGGTTATCTAATTGATTAAGCGATCATAATTGTAACCCCAGAACATAATATATAACTTAAAATATGGTTCTCATGAAAAAGGATCTTGTTATGCCTCTTGACACCATTGAGGTTCTTGATGGCGAGTTGGAGATGGTGTTCGGTGGAGTAGTCCCCGTTCCTGAAAGTTTAAACGCAGGTGTTGGTTGCGGATGTGGATTTGGTTCTGGATGCGGATGCGGATGTGGTGCTGGATGTGGATGCGGTTGCAGTATTACGACCGAAGCACCAATGTAAGAAAGCTTATTGAAAGTGGGGGATAAGAATTTATCCCCTATCTAAATGAATCCTAAACCAATCAATATCATTGCCATGAAAGGGAGTCGATATAATATTCTTGTCAAGAATAAAACCAAAAACACGATCTGCTACAACACGCGTCTTGATTCATTCTGTGTGCTATCCAACGGTGACGCCGAGTTACTTAAAACCGATGTTAGCCAGTTGGCAGAGAAGTCACCGAAAGCGTTTGAGGCGCTGTGCAGAGCCGGATTTATCGTAGAGGATGATTGCGATGAACTTTCATTTCTTGCGGAAGAATATGATCGTGCCATAAACGATCCATCGACCTTCTACCTCACTCTGCTCCCATCACTTGATTGCAATCTGCGATGCTGGTACTGTTTCGAGAAGCACGTGAAAGGAAGCCACCTCACTCCTGCCGTCTCTGATGCCATTTTCGCTCTCGTGAAAGAGAAACTTAAGGATGAGAACCTTAAGCAGATAAATGTGGAACTTTTTGGCGGAGAGCCGCTGCTCTATTTTGAGACAGAGCTTTACCCCCTCTTAAAAAAGATCAAGGACGCAACCATCGAGGCCGGGAAATGGGCTTCATTTTTCTTTGTGACAAATGCGGTGTGCATCACCGATGAGAATATTCCGCTCTTTGATGAGCTGAACGCCTCTTTCCAGATCTCTATTGACGGCTCTAAGGAGCGACACGATAAAGTGAAATTTATCCCCGAAACAGGTGAAGGTACCTTCGACTCCATGATAAAGACCATCTATGCCCTCACCGAGCGTCTCGACAACGTCTATATAAATCTCCGCATCAACTACGATGACGAGACACTCCCGCTTATGCCGGAACTTATCAAGCAGCTCGATGGCGTTGACCGCGACAAGATAGGTGTGCATCTCGAGCGCGTGTGGCAGACTGATGGTGCCCCGTTCGACAACGAGGAACTGAAAGTTATCATAAGCCAATGGATGGCCAACGGCTTTAAGGTTTCCTACATGAACATGGGGCGCCGCCATTTCTCCTGCAAGGCTTCAGCCAAGAATGAAGTCGTAATTTCATGGGATGGAGCGATATATAAATGCACAGGACGCGACTTCACCGAAGAGCACCGCGACGGACAATTGATACCCGACGGCACCATAAAATGGAAAGAGGAGAAGCTAAAACAACGCCTTGACATCGTCACCTACGACAACCCCATGTGCCGCGACTGCAAATTCCTTCCGCTATGCTGGGGACCTTGCTGCCAGAAGCAGATGGAAAGTCCCGACGGAAACTTCGAGCGATATTGCCAGAAACGCAATATGGAGATGGGCATTGCCGAATACGTGAAGTACCGCTTCAACAACGCGTATATCAATCCGGCGAATTATCGAGAAAGAATATAAGGGTTTAACGTTGCTGTACCATCACTAATAATACCGTTTTGGGCGTGCTTTCGCAACGCCCTTACGGGTTACTAATTAATAAGTAGTCTTAATTACCAAAATTGCGATGTAGGGGCGTTGCGAAAGCACGCCCAAATCGGCAACAGCATTTATAATAGGATTAATTACACTAATAGACCGAGGGAAATGAGACGTATATATAGCATGATATCAGCAATTATCATAGGGTGCATGGCAGTTGTGGCACAGACTGTTGTAAGCGGCAGTGTAGTAAACAACTCGGAGGACGCTCTTGCAGGATGTACTGTATTTTTTATTCAGGCTGATACTGTCGCCGGCGGAACAGCAACCGACAGCAAAGGACGATTTCAACTGAAAGGTCTCCCCGCAGGCAACTATGAATGCCGTGTGTCGATGATCGGATATAAACCGGCGACACATAAATTTACCCTCACCGATAAAACAAAACTTCCGCAAATTGTGCTCGATGAAGACGCAAAGGCGTTGGCAGAAGTAACAGTTGCAGGCGATCCTCGCAAAATGACTAAGGAGCTTGCAGGCATGTCGGTATATTACCTCACCGACAGAGCCCGCAAAGAGTCGGATGCCTACCGCGCGCTTCAAGAGATACCTCGCCTGCGCGTCAACACCATAACCCGCAGCATAACTCTCGATGACGGCAGCTCCCCACTCATCCTCGTGAATGGAGTGAAGAAGCCGCTTGATGTGCTTCTTCCCGAGTTAATTGAATCGGTAGAGGTCATTGATAATCCCTCGACACGTTACCTTGGCGATGCATCGGTGACTTCTGTGTTGAATATCAAGTTGAAAAAAGAAGGTATCAAGCCATATCTTTATGGTAATTTGGGAGCTAAGACCACCCCCAATGCAAACTTCATTTATTCAAACGCTTCATTTGAGTCAGGTACCGCAACATCGTCTTTGTATGTCAACGGTGGCTATATGCAGATCGGTAAACAACGCTCAGAAAACTATTTAGATAGCTACCAGGGGGATCTGCATCGTGAGCAATCGGGAAAAATCAGAGGCACATGGCGCAACCCTTTCGTTCAGATAGGAGGTGACAGGCAATTTACTAAAAAAGATTATATCGCTTTCGGAGTAAAATACTTTCAAACTCCTATCAATACAAGAAGTGAAAGTGAGGGACAAGTTACTGACATAGCTACAGGAGAATCCTCGGCCCTTACATCGCAATATACCGGTCGATCACGTTATCATCAGGCTATTGGTAACCTATATTATAAACACACCTTCAAAAGCCGCCGCACACTTGAGATTTCAGGTGATTATTACTACTCAATGAACGGCAACAAAGCCCGACGCGAGGAAAACAGCACGCTCTACAGTTATATCAGTGCTATTGACCTCGACAACAGCCGCCACATGGGGAAACTTGATGCCATTTACTCTGACATGCTCAACAAATCTACCCAACTTCAGTTAGGGTCAAATACCGAGTATTCAGTCACTAATATCGATGACCGTCTTGACAGCCAGCCGAATTTCCGATACCGCAGGACGAGGGAATATGTATACGCCGGTCTGGACAACAATCAGTCGGGAAACAAGTTTAATTATGTGGTTTCTTTAGGAATGGACATGGTGTTCTCGGATGCTGCAGGTGCAAAGCACAGTTATATCGATGTGATACCTTCGGTCTCGCTGAACTATAAATTTGTAAAGCGGCAGAACTTCTCGCTACTCTACCGGCGCTCGCGCTCTATGCCAACTGCAGGATACCTGAACCCGCGCAACACCTCGACCGACAGTCTGCGCATCACCATAGGCAATCCGCTGCTTACACCGAGTCATACCGACATGGTGAAATTCGGTTATACCTACAACAATGGTAAAATAAGGGTGAACCCATACGTGCAATATGCCTATCGATCCGATATAATACAGCCCTACGGATACCTCGATGGTGACATATATGTGAGCAGCTACCAGAATTTCGGTCACACAGGACAATTGAAGACCGGTGCGACTTTCAGCTACAATATACCTCAAGGTAAACCTTACTATGGGAATGTAAGTCTCGAAGCCTACTATCAGAAAGATTACATTAAAGGAATGCCTTTCAGCGGAAGAGGATTTGCAGCTACAATAAATGCTAATTTAAGTTATAATAGAGTCTCTATTTGGGGATATTTTGGAATTACACCCAACTACACATATTCTGTTTATTCTAGAAGCCAAAGGAATCTTATTTCCAATCTTGATTTAGGGTGGTCGGTGACTAATTCACTACGTTTGTCGGTTTCGGCAGAGCAATTCCTTTGGCCCAAAAAACACTCTAAGACTTGGACCACCAACGGTGACTATCATGAATACTATAGCTTGGTAACGACAAGTCTCGCCCCCAAGGTATGCGTGGGAGTGTGGTATAGTTTTAGTACCAAGAACTTCAAGTGGCGCAATAAAAAGCAGTTCTACAATGAAGATAAAGAGCTGCAGAGCATCACGACCAAGTGAGTTTAGCTGATTTCTTCATATCACGCCGGCGCAAAGTTGACCGGCAGCATGACGCGATGCAATGCGGCATCGCGTCATTGGCTATGATATGCCGTCACTACGGGCACCCCTACTCTATCGAGACGCTATCCAAATACAGCTTCGCCACTACTGAACGGGTTACGATGATGTGTATAAAGGAGGCGGCTGAGCAGTTGGGGCTTGCCACGGTGTCGGCACGCCTGAGCGTGGATAAGCTGCGCGAATGCC